>JAITSR010000272.1 GCA_031287655.1 Clostridiales bacterium | reverse complement strand
ATCATCGCGGTATAACGTGGCTTTACAAGCCAGATATTGTCTGCAAGCTGCTTGAAGTCATCGCAGGGCGTTTGTTTTGGTCATAAGTTTTCCTCTTTTCGATACGTCAGGCAATACGACCTGCCCTCGACAATCGGGCGCGCTTCAACCGCAAAGCCAGTACTCTCCCCGGCTTCAAAATACGCCAAATGTCCGCAAGCCCCGCGTCGAGCGACGACCAGAAGTAGACGGTGTTGACGGTATACGCCTTGTCAATCGAATCGCTTTCAAGCCCGGTTTTCTCCGCGCTTCCCAAAGACAGGCACATTTTGCCGGAATCTATGGACTTTCGATTGCGCTTTGTCGCGGTTTGCAGCATATCGGGGGAAATATCAACGCCGTAAAAACAGCAGTCGTAACGCCCCGCAAGACGCCCCAGCAGATAACCGTTTCCGAAGCCGATGTCCAAAACGGACTCCGTGCCGACCAGATTAAGCGCGGCTTCCGCACCCGCGTACTGCCGCCAATTTTGGCGGTTCATCACAAACGTGGCGAGTTTGCCGCCCAAACCTGTCGGCTTGTGAAATTGCTCTCCGATATATGACATTACGCCCAATTGTGTCAACTCCTTAAATATACTTACTCGCTTCACGAATGCTCAAATTCGCCATTGCCTTTACAGGGTGTCATCGTGTCCGTGCCGATATGTAAGAATTTCTAATTTAGGTTACCATATTTCACTGCTATTTGCTATACTGTCAAAGGATCAAATCGTGTAAGCTAAAAGGGACAAAATATAAATCACACAAAAAAGGAGCGCGGGGTTGACAGTTCATCAAATCTATTCTGAAAACGCGGCGTATCAGGAATTGGCGGCGCTGAAAACGAACCGGAACAAACGGCGGCGGCTTCGCTCGTTCATTGTCGAGGGCGTGCGCGGGATCGACGCGGCGATTCACTACGGCTGGCGAATCGAATCGCTGCTGTACGCGCGCGGCGTAAAGCTCTCCCGCTGGGCGGGCGGCGTGCTGGAAAGCGCCGGGGCGGCAGACGCTTACGAACTGCCGCCGACCTTGATGGAACGGCTCAGCGGCAAGACCGAGACATCTGAATTGATCGCGGTCGCGCGGATGCGCGGCGCGGAGGAATGTGCGCGGCCGGGCGGAACCGCCGCAAACGCGGCAGCGCGGACGGACAGCTCCGCTCCCGCGCTGTCTGAAAGCCCCGTCCTCGCGCTGTTTGACCGGCCCTCCAACAAGGGGAACCTCGGCGCGCTGCTCCGCTCCTGCGACGCGTTCGGCGTCGAGGCCCTCTATATCACAGGCCACGCCGTGGATATTTATGACCCCGAAGTCGTCGTGTCCTCGATGGGTTCGTTTTTTGCCGTGCCCTTCTATGAGTTGGCCTCCTCCGCGGACGTCGACCGGCTGTTTGCGCGGCTCAAAGCGGCGCATCCCACCCTTTCGCTGATCGGCACAAGCGCGCACGCGGCGCTGCCGGTCGACGCGGCCGACCTACGCGGCCCCGTGATGTTCCTGATCGGAAACGAGGCGGACGGCCTCTCATGGCGGCTCTCGCACATCTGCGACGCGATGGTCAATATCCCGATGGGCGCGCGTTCCTTCGCGTCGTCCCTGAATGTGAGCTGCGCCGCGACCACGCTTTTTTACGAGGTCTCGCGCCAGCGCCGGGCTTGTGCGCCAAACAAAAGTTGTGTGCATAATAGTGGTTAAAATACTTGCCGTTCTCTGATTTTGTGATATACTGTTTTCGGTAGCGGTGAACGTAACCCAGCGTGTGCGGAAATTCAATTGAACGCTTGTTCATCCCGCACCAAAATATTTGTATCAGGAGGGAATCACATGAAATTCGGCGCGTATGAAGATGTGGTACACATCACAAAGGGGTGGACCGGGGAGCGCTTGCCGGACGGGCGTCCTAAGGTTTCCGACGACATCCTCAGACGCCTGCGCAACATCACGCTCGAAGAAGCGTGGGGGCCGCTGTGGCGCGCGGGCTATCACTACCAGTTCCAAGGGGAATTTAAGACGTCACATTCCGTCGAAAAGCCGTTGATCGGCCGCGCGGTCACGGGCGTGATGGTTCCTAAGCGCCCCGATCTCGACCAGACGCTGATTGAATACGGCCACAAAGAGGAAGGCCGGCGCGGTTCGATGAACCAGTGGGTCATCGACCAGCTGATCGAGGACGACGTCGTCGTGATCGACTTGTTTGACAAAATTTTTCAGGGCACGTTCGTCGGCGGCAACCTCTCAACCGCGATCCACACGCGCACAAAACGCGGCGGCTCGGTCATCTGGGGCGGCGTCCGCGACCTCGAGCAGATCGTGCAGATTCCCGATATTCAGACCTATTTTCGCGGCAACGACCCGACCGGGATCGGCGACGTGACACTCGTCGGCCTGAACAGCCCGTGCCGGATCGGCAACGCAATCTGTCTGCCTGGCGACATCGTGTTCGGAACGCTGTCCGGCGTCCTCTTTATCCCGCCGCAGCTGGCCGAGACGTGCGTGATCGGCGCAGAAAAATCACATATCCGCGACATCTTCGCGTTTGACCGCCTCGCACAGAAGGTCTATACGACCGCGCAGGTCGACACGCCGTGGACGGGCGCGATGATGGACGACTTCATCGACTGGTGCGCGAAGGACAAGCGGGCCGCGGACTATCGCCATCTGAACTTTGACGAGGAGCTAAAAGAGGCCAAGGAGCGCGACAAACAGGCCGGGAACTCCACGCAGGTGATCCTATAAAGGAGAGGTTTATGAAATTTGACGGCAAAGTTGTGTTGATTACCGACGCCGCGAACCCCTGCGGCAAGGCGATTGCGGAACGGTTCGCGCGGGAGGGCGCAAAGCTCGCGCTGAATTTCCCGAAAGGCGGGCAAGACGCGGCGTTTGACTTAAAAGAGCACTTGGTCGCGGAGGCGGACCCCGCAAACAAGCAGGCGGTGGATGCGCTCGTCGAATCCGTCGCCGCCCGCTTCGGAAAGATCGACATCCTGATCCACAGCAACAACGAAATCCGACGTCTCTCCTTCGAGGACTGCACGGACGAGCAATTTATCGAAGATTTCGGCGTCAACGCAAAGAGCGCGTTCCTGTTCACGCAGGCCGTCGGGCTGAAAATGCAGGCGGCAAAGAGCGATGCCAGCCGGATCCTGTACATCAGCAGCATCCACGACGAAAAGCCGACCGGCGCCGCGTTCATGTACGGTATTTCCAAGGGCGCGGTGCAGATGCTCGCGCGCGAGGCCGCGATCGACCTCGGCGTCTACGGCGTGCGCGTCAACGTGATCAGCTGCGGCCCGGTCGACGGCGCGGCCGACATGTTTGAAAGCGACCTGTCGAAGCAGTATGAAAACCTGACGGACCGTATCCCGCTCCGCAAGGTCGGCGGCGTTGAGGATTTTGCCGCGCTCGCGATGTTCCTCTGCGGGGACGAGGCAAAATTCATCAGCGGCGAGGATATTCGCGTCGACGGCGGTTTCCTTTTGAATTACCACACGCGCATGACGTATGAGGAGTTTGACAAAATGGCGGCGGACAGAGCGGAGGCGAACAGATGAAGCTGGAAGGCAAAGTTGCGGTCGTGACGGGCTCCGCGACAGGGATCGGGCGGGGCATCGCGCTGGCCCTCTACAAGGAGGGCGCGAAGGTCATTGTGACATATAACCGGTCGCCCGCGGACAAGACAATGGAGGCGATCGAAGCCGCGGGGCCGGGCGGCGAGGCTTTTGCGGCGTCTGTGAACGTGCAGGACCGCGAGAGCATCCGCGCGCTGTTTTCGACTGCCGCCGAGAAGTTCGGCGGGGTCGACATCCTCGTGAACAACGCGGCGATCCAGCCGAATTTGTGGCTGTTGGAGTATCCGGAGGACGAGTACGACGCGGTGATCCGCACGAATCTGATGGGCTACTGGCGCTGCATTCAGGAGGCGCTGCCCTACCTCAAAAAGAGCAAGTGCGGGCGCGTGATCAACGTCGCGTCGATCCACGCGAAGCGCCCTACCGGTTTTGACGCGATTTACGGCATGTCGAAGGGCGGCATCCGGATGCTGACGCGCGAGGCCGCGGTTGCGCTCGCGCCGTACCGGATCACCGTGAACGCGCTGAATTTCGGCGCGGTCCGCGTCGAAGGAAAATCGGGGAGCCACCCCTTCAAGCCCGGCAAGGTGCTGCCGAGCAAGTTCGAGCGCGGCGCGGAATTTCTCTCCGGCAGGGTCGGCGTCCCCGCGGACGGCGGATACCTCGCGGTCTTTCTCGCGTGCGAGGAGAGCCAGTTCATCAACGGCTCGTCGATCCGCGCAGACGGCGGAGTGATGCTCGTCGCTCCGTGACGAGCATCACTCCGGGGATTGACAAGGGGAAGCCCCTGGTCCGCAGTGAAGGACGGGGGAACCGGGGGGAACCTTAGGGTGCCCCTCGGAGAGCGAGCGGACTGCGAGCGACGTTATGTTGGTTGCGCCGTAGCTGAGCGACTCGCACGCAGGGATTGACAAGGGGCGACAGCCCTTTGTCCGTAGTGAGGAGGGAGGAATCGGAGGGAACCATAGGGTGCCCTCCGAGGAGCGAGCGGACTGCGAGCGACGCGTGCGAGGAGAGCCAGTTCATCAACGGCTCGTCGATCCGCGCAGACGGCGGAGTGATGCTCGTCGCTCCGTGACGAACATCACTCCGGGGATTGACAAGGAATATCA
>JAITSR010000426.1 GCA_031287655.1 Clostridiales bacterium | reverse complement strand
GTGATAACGCGGTATTTGCCGTCCGAAAGGTTTAAGCCAATCGTCTTGTTCTTGCGGGTTACAATCTCCGCAGCCGCGCCGTTTTTTATAACGGTTGCGCCGTCCGCCTCCAAAATCGCGTAGAGCGGCAGCATCAGAACGCCATCCTCCGTGACTTCAGGCGGCACGTCGTACGCATGATATTCCCCGCCGATAAAGACGCGGTAAGCGGCGTTATCCGCTTCCTCGGAAGGCGGTGGCAGCATACTGTTTTCGCCGCCTTCACCGGTGTATTCCCCTCCGCCTTCACCGGTGTATTCTCCGCCGCCTTCACCGGTGTATTCTCCGCCGGTGTACTCGCCGTCGGCAATATCACCGTTCGAGGCGTACACACAGGCGGAAAAGAGAAGCAGGACTAAAACCAAGCTTAAAATACGTTTTGCCATTTTGCGCCATCTCCTTTTGCGATTTTATTTTCCCTCACATGATTTTACTATACCAAATAATAACGAAAATGAAAAGGTATTCTCAAATCTTCCAGGCGCGGAGCTTTTTCGTGATGGGCGGCGCAAAATTCATATCGCGTACACTTATCTGTCCTTCTCGCTTTTCGCGTAGAAAAACGTGCCGACCGTCAGGAACACGACCGTTATCGCAACCGTCGCCATGACGCTGACAAGCGGGCTAAACATTACAATCGAGCCGTATTCCGGCGTTCCGGCGTAGATCACGGCGCGGGTCAGGTCGAGTGAATACGTCATCGGAAGCAGGCGCGAGACGACCATCAAAATGCCGGAAGTGTTTGTGATCGGTATAATCGCGCCGGAGAGGAACATCTGCGGCATTGTGACGAGCATGACCGCCATGTTCGCGGCCTTTCTGTTCTTGATAATGCCAATGAACAACATGGCCATCGCGCCCGCCGACAGACAAATCAGCGGCGACAGGGCAAGGATCGCCAGAAATTGTCCGACTGACAGCGTGATCCCCATAAACAGCCCCACCAAAAGCGTTCCGAGCATTGTCACGACCGCGCTGAACGCCGAGCCGCATATCTTCCCGATGACGATGGAATACCGCGATACGGGGGCGATCAGCATTTCCTCGCTGAAATTGTCCTCGTGGTCGTCCACCAGTGTCGCGACGCCTTGCGACGTCGACATAAACAGCATATTGATCATCATGCCGATCAGCATAAACAGCCCGAAGTCGAAGCCCAGACCGCCCGCCATATTCTGCGTCAGGTTTCCGCCGACCATGCCCATCATAATGACCGGCATTGCGAAGGACATCGCAAGCGTCGAGGGCGACTTGAACGCCACGGAAATCTCGCGGCAGAAAATCGCCCAAATCGTTGAAACCTCTCTGAACAGCGGCGACGGTTTCCGTACCGAACCTGCCGTAACCCCCGCGTAATGGTTCATTGTCAATTGTGAATTGTACATTGTCAGGCGACCTCCTCATTAAGTTGTAAAAATTTAACATAGGCGTCCTCAAGGGACGGCAGACATACGCGAGGCGTGGGGTCAAACGCGATTTGACGTTTCATCTCGTCCGGCGCGGCGCAAAAGGCGATTCGCCCGTGGTTAATGATACATACCTTGTCGACGTTTTCGGCTTCGTCAATATAGTGCGTGGTTAGGAAAACTGTCGTGCCATAGCGGTTGCGGACTTCGTTGATGTAGTCCCAGAGCATACGGCGGCTCACCGCGTCAAGCCCCTGCGTCGGTTCGTCAAGAAACAGTACGTCGGGAGTGTGAATCAGGCTGCGGATGATCTCCAGTTTGCGCTGCATACCGCCCGACTGCTTTTTTATCGGCGTAAACAGCGCGTCCGATATGCCGACGATCTCCGCCAGCTGTGTCACCTGCTCCTTGTACGCCTTTGGCATCAACGCAAAACTCGGACGATAACCGTACAGTCCGTACAACGCGGCGTGAAAACGGATATTTTCCTCCGCTGTCAGCGATTTGTCCAAGCTCGGTTTTTGCGAGATGATGCCGATGTGTTCGCGGACTTTCCGGGCGTCCCTGTCAACGTCAAGCCCGGCGATTCTTACCTCGCCGCTCGTCTTAGAGAGCGTCGTCGTGAGGATTGAGATCGTCGTGGTCTTTCCCGCGCCGTTCGGCCCGAGGAACGCGAAGAACTCACCCTGCTCCACCGAAAAACTCACGCCGTCCACACTGGGCGATTTTGCGCCCTTGTATTGCTTAACCAGTTCGTTTACTTCGATCACTCTCATGATACACCTCCGTTTGATTTTGTATGGCATAAGAATAACGCCCTAAATTAAACGGAGCTTAAATTGAATTTAAATGGAGTGTAAACCGGGCAAAGAAATTTCAAACGCGGTCCCCTTGCCGAGTGTACTTGTGACGGATATGCGGCCGCCGTGAAGCTCCACGATTTTTTTGACGATTGCGAGGCCAAGCCCATTCCCGCCAAGACCGCGGTCGCGGGCCTTGTCCGCTTTATAGAACCGCTCAAAAATGTGTATTTTGTCCTCGTCTGAGATGCCTGCGCCCGTATCCCTGATTGTCACCTGTCCATTGTCGATCGTCAATTGTATCGCGCCGCCCTCCGGCGTGAACTTGATTGCGTTGACAAGCAGGTTGATCCACACCTGCGACAGCAATTCCGCGTCCGCGTTGACGGAACTTTTTGAAAGCGCGCACGACAACTCGATATGTTTGGCCGACCATTGCGGCTCCAAAGTCAACGCGACGGTTTCAAGCTGCTTGTCGAGCCGAAAGTCCGTCCGGTTCAGCGGAATTTTGTTATTGTCGAGTGTCGAGAGCTTTAGCAGATTGTCGCTCAAACTTGATAACCGCTCGCTCTCGGCTATGATAACATCGGCGTAATGCCGCGATTGCCCGTCCGCGGCGGACTCCTTCAGCAATTTTGCAAAGCCTCCGATACTCGTCAGCGGCGACTGGATTTCGTGCGAAACATTCGATATAAAATCCTGCCGCATAGTCTCGAGTGTCCCGAGTTTCCGCGCCATCTCGTTCATGGCCTCGGCAATATCATTGTGGGGCGCGTGAGGGTCGGTCTCCACGAGCACGTTGAAGTTGCCGTTGGCGATTTCATTCAGCGTTTCGGTTAAAGCGCGGTGCATGTCATTCATATTTTTGAGCTGCGAACGGCGCAGCAGCGACATGGCGGAGCCGAACACGACAAATAGAATCAGCGTTCCGGTCACGGCCGACAGCATAACGGCAGGGACAATCGAAAGTCCAAATAAAGAAATAATCAGATAGCCGACGGCCGTCGCGCCCGCCATCGCAATCAAAAAAACGCAAGCCGACAAAAACTTTCTCAGGGGATCACCTCCAAGCGGTATCCAAGACCGCGCACCGTGGTAATCTTGAAACCGCACGTCACGGACGGGAAGCGTTCGCGCAAACGTCCGATATGCACGTCAAGCGTCCGCTCGTTGCCGTCAAAGTCGAAGCCCCAAATGTCCTCGATCAGCGAGTCGCGCGAGAACGTCCTGCCGGGGGTCCCCGCCAGTTTGAACAAAAGTTCAAACTCCTTCATCGGAATGTTCTCACCGCCGACGGTATAGCTGTTTTTATCAATCGTCACGCTGCCGATCTGCACCGTGTTTGACGCTTCAATTTTGTACCGCCGGAGCAGCGCGCGGATTCGCATCAGAAGTTCGTCGCCTTCAAACGGTTTTGTCAGGTAATCGTCCGTACCCGCGTCAAATCCCGCCGCTTTTGCGGACAGGTCGGATTTTGCCGTCAGCATAAGCACGGGCGTGTTCTCATAGTATTGCCGGAGTTTTCGGCACAGATCGTAACCGTCCATATTCGGCATCATCAGGTCAATGACGCAGAGGTCGGGCGCGACGGCGGCGATCTTTGCGAGCGCGTCGCGCCCGTCGCAGGCTGCATACGGCTCAAAGCCGCCATTTTTTAGCAGCGCGCAGACGAGTTCGCGGATATTGGGGTCGTCGTCCACTATGAGTATTTTCGGCATAACACTCCGTGTTCCGATCATCAAAATGTTTTCATTCAATTCAAACCAACAGTCTTGTTAGTTTTTGCTCTAATTCATAAAGCATTGATTTTTTCGTTTCACACTCCCATATCACCACTACCCGCTCGACCCCGCCAAAGACAGATCTTGGCAGGGGAAACTTGCCCACTACAAATGCGCGCAAGGCAAATCAGCGCCGTTTACTTTCTTAATATCATCTAAAATAAAGTGGTTGTTTTTGAAGTTTGCGCTATAAACGGCTGTTTTTTTTTCGCTTATGTCATTTGCCCATATAGGGCTGAACATCCCTTTTAAGCCATAGGCAACTAACCCGCTCCCCGCAAAAAACTCGTGCATAGTCCAAGGGGCGCACGACAAATCAACCCTGCGATCTATTGGCTGTATAACCGCCATAATTTACCCCCTGCCTTCCAATAAAGTACGCACTGCCGCTGCCTTGGAAATTTTGTCAGACATTCACAACTACGCCCACTCGCCGGAATATACTTGATGCTTAACATATATGTTTAGTATTTCCGGCGTTTCTTTTCGTTTTAAGCACTATTTCTCCGTTATATAACGTTACCGGTTTTTCTGTTGCCAGATTGTTGCCGCTGTTGCCGCCTTCGGCTGAGTGCCGATTGCTACATCAGCGCATAGTCATCACCTCACTTCCCAATGACCATTTTTAGTTGCACCTACACGCTCGACTATCCCAGCCTCTTTCAGCATCCTGATGTTACTTTTGATGCTTCTGTCCGTCAGATCCAGCTTTCCTGCAATGCTTGCAATAGTGATGCTCGGATTCTCAGCCATCAACGTGATGATTCTGCTTTGCGTGTCGTTTGTGGTGAAGCTTGTGGTGAAGTTTCTGGTGATGTCAGCTTCACCAATCGTTCTCCCGTAATTCATGTTCCTCAGTATTACATGAAACTCGTCGTACTCGGAGCGATAGGACGGCGCATAGTCATCAGTATAGCCGTAAATGGCTGCTGTGGCATCGCGAATTTTCTTGAGGCCGCTTCCGCGCCGCTCGACATAATCCAGCCGGTGGAATATCTCTGCGATAATGGTATTCCTGCGTTTTGAGGGAACAGTCTCAATAGTACGTTCCTGAATAATTGAGCCATCCGGCATCCCTCCGGGAGAGTAAATCTCCAGCCTGTCGTCAAAAATATCCACATGAATCTCGCTGCCTGTGATGCGATAATCGCGATGCATAAGGGCGTTGCAAAGAGCTTCGAAAACCGCCCTGTCCGCATAGTCCGGCCTGTTGACCCGATGGTCGGACATCTTCTTCCAGCGAGTCTTCGAGTTGGAC
The DNA here is from genome assembly GCA_031287655.1 of Clostridiales bacterium. Taxonomy (GTDB): domain Bacteria; phylum Bacillota; class Clostridia; order WRLR01; family WRLR01; genus JAITSR01. The sequence continues at coordinate 470 of JAITSR010000426.1, read as the reverse complement.
ATCACGAATTTGTGGGCATTGGACAGTTGCGTAAGCAGGTCTTCTTCGTATTCAGCGTCGTCGGCTGCATCATCGAGCCCGCCAGCCTTATCAAGCCCATCCCAGCGAGTGCAAAAGATTCTTGACTGGAGCAGTGGGCATTGATCTGAGAACATGATTCCGGCGTTGTTGAGCTGACCGTTTTCATCACACAGCCCGAATGATTCATAATCCGTCTCCGTGAGCAAAAGCCCTTTGTCGCGCTTGAAGTAGGCGTTGAAATTAATGAACATCAGGTCTGTGACCTTGTACTTGGTCGGAAGTGTGTCAAAAGCCATGCTCTTCTTGGCATTCTTCTTGATGAAAAAGCTCTCCAGTTCATCCTTGCTCATTTGCCGGTTCTCGTCAGCAACCCTTATATAAGCCTTTTGAAATGCAAAATACGGAGTGTCGTTTCCGTCAAAGGTGATATGGATGCAGCGTTTGCCGTC
>JAITSR010000064.1 GCA_031287655.1 Clostridiales bacterium | reverse complement strand
TGGGGCGATTTGAGCAAAGCGGGCGCGAATACGCCGATCCATATGAATTTTGAGGGGGAAAACGCGGCCTCGCTCGTTTACTCGTTCCCCTCGGCAATCGTGGACCTGAGCTACATCTGCATCATCGCCTATGACGATGTACTGCGCCCGTTAGAAACGCTGCGCTTTGTCTTCATGCTCGGTTTGACCGTGATCGCCGTGCTGGGCTCCCTGCTCATTTTCTATTTTATGAAACAGAATTACGCGCCGATCCATTCCCTCGGCCAACTTTCAAAAACGATGCTCGGAGATGCCCCGGTTGAACTGGGCCATGCGAGGGATGCGCTTGAGACGACGCGCCTCGCGATGACGGCAATCTATCAGAGCAACCGGGCGGCGACGCTCGCAAATCAGAGGATGCGGCGCGAAAGCCTGCTGCTCGGGCTCTTTCGCGGCGTGCTTTTGGATATGGAGCCGTTCGCGTCTCAAGCGCACGCCGTTGACATGTTTTTGGAGGGGCCGGAATTTCGCGTCGCGCTTTTCTTTTTTGGCAAACGGCTCTCTGATCAGAATCTGCCGAACATCGGCCGCTACCTCGAAAGCGCGCTGAATACTGCCGCCGACGCCTATATTGTTGAATATGCCGAGGACAACAGCGTGATCGCGCTGCTTTCGGGCGACGCTTCCGGCATGGCTTCGGTCGACGGGCTGCTGTCCGAGCTTGCGGACAATCTGCGGGTATACAGCAGTACCCTTGCGATCGGTCTCTCCGAGCGTTTTTGTTCGCTCGGGGAAGCCAGCGCGCATTATCGGCAGGCGCTTGTCGCGGCAAAGTATCATACGCCGGAGGGCGGCGGCTATGGCCGTGCGGCCGTCAGCGACGGCGGTGTCGTCGGCGGCGGTGTCGTCCGCGTCAGCGGAGACGGCGGAAGCCCCGCCGTCGGCGGCGGCGAATCGCACATTGTCCGCTACGGCGAGATGAATGCGAATATGCCGATCGACGCCTACCCGACGGATGGGCTTTCGACGCTTCACGACGCGATTCTGACAGGCGACACGGAACACATAGAATTCGCGATCGACATGCTGCTCCCCTATTTTCAAAATATCGGCAGCCTGTTCTTTATCATCTGCCTCGGCTATGACATCGTGAATACCGCGCTGCGCGCAATGCGCGAGTTGAATTACCCCTATTTTGAATTCGGCCGAAAGTACCCCGAACTCCTGTTGAAGTCTGGTTTTTCTTCTGTCGATGAAATTGTCGAGATCGTCAAGACGCTTTCATTGGAAATCTGTAATTATTTGAGCAGCAACAGCAGCGGCGATGGCGAAGGCGACGGCGGCGCACGCGGCGGCATCGGCAATGTCGGCGCCGTCAGCAGCGGCCTCGGCGGCGCAAGTTCCGCACAAAGCCGCGGTCGGACCGATCGCAAACAAAATGACGACGGCCGGGACGCCCGGGATGCCGCGAACGACGCGGATCACCGGAACGGCGGAGGGGAATGGGACATAGATGAGAGCGCGGTTGAGCTTGACGAGGCGCAGGCGGCGGATATCCGGATCGTGCTGGACTATGTGCAGGGCCATTACACAGAAACCAGTTTTTCCGTAAAGACGCTCGCGAACGACTTTGGAATGTCGATTTCGAGTTTTAGCCGCTTTTTCAAAAAACACACAAATAAGCTGATCTCAAACTATATCACATTTCTCCGTCTGGAAAAGACGAAGGAACTCCTGCGCACAACGACCCTCCCCCTCGCGGAGATCGCCGAGGATTCCGGCTACGGGCATGTATCGACGCTTGTGCGGGTGTTTAAGCAGATCGAGGGCATCACGCCGGGCATGTATCGGAGCCGCTACACAGTTGTGCCGCCGGGTGAGCAAAGGGGCATAAGGCATCCGATCAAACATGAATACTAACGGAGGAATAGCGCTATGACGCACAAAAGCGCAGTGACGCTCGAAACCGAACGGCTGATTCTGCGGCGATTTACGCCTGACGACGCGGAGGGGTTGCACCGCAATGTTTACAGCGACCCGGACGTTATGATGTTCGCCTTTCACGAGGTTAGCGAAACACCGGAGCAAACGCGTGAATATATTCGTGGTTGGCTTGATTATTTTGGCAAAGTCGAACCCGGTAAGTGGGCCTGCTTCGCCGTGACGCTCAAAGACAGCGGCGAGATTATCGGTACGATTGACTTTGCGGAAACAGACGCTGACGCGAAATCCGCCGAAGTTGGTTATCAATTTGGGAAAGCGTGGTGGAATCAAGGGTATGCGTCCGAAGCATTGACCGCGATAATAAAATATTGTTTTGAGGTTGCCGGACTAAAGTGAATCTGGGCAAATCATAATTTGTTGAACCCCGCAAGTGGGCGCGTAATGCAAAAAGCAGGTATGCGATACGAAGGCACGTTTTATAAAAATAAAGTCCGCAAGGGCAAACTCGTTGACACTGTGCAGTACGCAATTCTCGCGGAGGATTATTTCGCCGTCGCGCCCAAAGAAAACGGAGGGCAGCAAAATGAACGCTGATAAATATTTGTATTTGCTTGCGC
>JAITSR010000043.1 GCA_031287655.1 Clostridiales bacterium | reverse complement strand
ATACAAAGTGCGCCGCGGGCGTCGCGGGGCTGATCAAAGCCGTGCTCAGCGTCCGGCACGGCCTTTTGCCGCCGACGCTTCATTTGAACCGACCGAACGAGGCTTATTCCAAAAGCAGCCCGTTCTCCTTCCGCGCGGAAAAGACCGGCTTCTGGAACGAGGACAGGCGGGTCGCGGGCGTCAGCGGCTTCGGCTTCGGCGGGACCAATTTTCACACGATTGTCGAGAACTACGCGCCGGAAAGGCCCAAAGCGCCGCTTCGCGCATGGCCGTCCGAGCTTTTCCTGTTCCGGGGCGGTTCCCCGGAGGAAGCCTTTGCCCTGATGGGCAAGGTGTCGGCGCTGCTTGCGGCCAACAATAAGCTAAAACTCCGCGACATCGCAAAGAGCCTGTCCGTTTACAACGCGGATAAGGCGCCGCAGTATGTGATCGTCGCCGGGACGCGGGCCGAACTGCTCTCACGGATCGAGGCGGTTCTTGCCGCAAACGCGGGCGGCGGCGTCTCAAACGGCGGTGACAACGCCGCTGACGACGGCGGCGAAGCGGTCAAAGAAAAGCCAAAGGACCCGGAGGGCGTTTACCGGGTGTCGCGACTCGACGGCAAGGTCGCCTTCCTGTTTTCGGGGCAGGGGAGCCAGCGCGTGAATATGGCCGCGGAGTTGTTTATGGCCTTCCCCAAGGCGCGGCGGCTCTTGGAGGCGGCTCCGGAGTATGAACGGATTTTGTTCCCCGACACGGTGTTTTCGAGCGATGAGAAAAAGGCGCAGCGCGACCGGATTACGGACACGCGCAACGCGCAGCCGCTGCTCGGGGCCGTGGACTTTGCGATCGCGGAGCTCCTGCGGGACTTTGGCGTTCAGGCCGACATGGCCGCGGGCCACAGTTACGGCGAACTCCCGGCCCTCTGCTTTGCGGGCGTATTTCACGCGGACGAGCTGCTCGGCCTGAGCCGGGCGCGGGCGGAGTCGATTCTCTCGGCCGCGGGCGCGGATCCGGGGCGTATGGTCGCCGTGCGCGCGGACGCGGCGACGGTCGAAAAACTGCTTTCGGGCATGGCCGACGTCTGGGCCGTCAATTTGAACGGGCCGAGACAGACCGTGGTCGCGGGTACGAGCGAAGGGATTACGGCGCTGATCCAAAAACTCGAGGCGGAAAAGGTCAACTGCACCGAGTTGAATGTGGCCTGCGCGTTCCACAGCCCGATCCTCGCGGATGCCGAGGGGCTCTTTGCGCAGGCGTTAAAAACCGTCCGGTTCAAAAAGCCGGGGCTGCCCGTGTGGTCGAACACGACCGCGGACCTGTATCCCGACACCGCGGCCGGTATCCGTAAAAGGCTTGCGGAGCACCTTGTCAACCCGGTGCGCTTTGCGGAGCAGACGGAACGGATGTATCAGGACGGCGCGCGCGTCTTTATCGAAGCGGGGCCGGGCGGCGTGCTGACGGGCCTTGTCGGCGCGATTTTAAAAGACAAGGAGATCGCCGCGCTCCAGACGGAGCGGGGCGACGAGGAAGGGCTGACCTATTTTTTGCGCGGTTTGGCGCGATATATTGCGACGGGTAGGGAGATTGATATGGAAAAGTTATTTGACGGCAGAGATGCGACACTCTTAAATCTCGACGAGCCGGAATCGTACAAAAAGAACGGCACGGTCTGGAACATAGACGGGGGCAGAGCGGTCCCGGAGAGGGGGGAACTGCCCGCGCACGCGGAGAAGCCGATGAGCGGCCCGATCCTGACGCTCGGCGCGCCAAACGGAGGAATCACCGACAGAACAGGCATGGCTTCGCTCTCCGGCAGCGAGTTGTCCGGTGTCTTAATGGCATATTTAAATAACATGAACGCGATGATTCAGGATCAGCGCGACGTGATCTTAGGATGCATCGGGCAGCCGGATTTGATCCCGAGGGCGCAGTACGCCCCGAGACAGCAGTTCGCGATCCTGTCGGGGGATGCCATAGCGCAGCTTCCGGACCGGAGCGCCGCGGATTCGGAAGGCGGAACGACTCAGACAGGCGTGGACGCGGCCTCCCAAACCGGCGCGGACACCCCGGCCGAAGGCGCTCAGCCCGACGACGGCCTGCCGGACATCACAACGCTTTCGACGGAGCAAATCCAGACGATCGTCTTGGAGGTCGTCAGCGAAAAGACGGGCTTCCCGGCGGATATGCTCGGGCTTGACGTGGATTTGGAAGCGGAGTTGAGCATTGATTCGATCAAGAAAATTGAAATTATCGGCGGTTTGCGCGACCGTGTCAAAATGCCGGGGAACGATGAGAACATGGAAGCCGCTTTTGAAAAGACGATTGCGATCAGGACACTGCGGGAGATGATCGCATGGATCGAGGAACTCGGCAGCAAAGCCGCGGACGGCGGTGCGAATGAGGACGCGGAGGCCGTGTTTACGGGCGCGAAGTCGGTCGTCGGCGACGTCGCCGACGAGGCTGCCGCCGACCTTGCGGGCAAGGATACCGCCGTCGGCGGCGTCGGGACGGCGGACGGCGGTCACAGCGCCGCCGCGATTGCCGCGCGCGAGGCGCATTCCGCGTATACCACCGCAGCGCCCGGCCCCGCGGCGACGGACATTGTGCGCATGATCCTGACGACGGCGGAACTGCCGGTCGAAAAGGTCGGCGAGACACAGGCGGCGCGGTTAAAGGGCAAGAGTTTTGCCGTGACCGACGACGGCGGCGGGCTCGCGGCGGACGTCGTCGCGGCGCTAAAGGCGCTCGGCGCGTCGGCAAGGCCGATCATCGCCGCGCCGGACGGCGGCTTTGCGTTCACGGGCCGCGGTCGGCCCGCCGCGGTTGACGGGCTCGTCCTGATTAACGCGGCGGCGTCTCCGGCGCACTATACGATCCACAACCTGTTTGGCATCATCAAACAGGCGGGCATTGAGCGGCTGCAATGGATCTTTACGTTTGACGACACGCCCGGCGCGCTTCTGCGGGCGGATACGATGGAGGGCGTCGACCGCCTCGAAGGTTTTTCGGGCTTTATCAAGTCGCTCGCCCATGAGTATCCCGGAAAGTCTCTCTGCGCGGTCGGCTTCCACACGGCGATTGATCCCGCGGCCTTCGCGGGCCTTGTCGTCGACGAGTTGGCCAACGAAAAGCCGTTCCCTGAGGTGTATTACGACGGGGCAAGGCGCTTTCGCTTCCAGCCGGTCGTCACGGCGGACACAGCAACGGCGGACACAGCCGAGGCGGATACCGCGGCGGACGGCGCCGGGTCGCCTGTGGATTTTGTTCTCGATAAAAACGCGAACGTTCTCGTGCTCGGCGGCGCGCAGGGGATCACACCCCCGCTGTTGGCGCGGCTGGCCGAGTCCAACCCCTGCCACTACATCCTCGTCGGTCGCTCCGCGCCCGCGCCGGAGAACGATGTGTACGGCGGTATGAAAACAGTCGACGAAATCCGCAAGTACCTGATCGAAACCGAGGAAATGAAAAGGCCCAAGGCGATTGAGACAAAGGCGCGCAAAATCTTTAAGGAAAACGAAGTCAAGGCGTCCATCGCGCTGATCGAAAAAACCGGCGCGAAGGTGAGCTATCACAGCGTCGACGTGAGCGACGCCGCCGCGTTCCGCGCGTTTCTTACCGAGGCAAAGTCGCTTTACGGCAGCATCGACGGCGTGATCCACGCCGCCGCGATTTTGGAGGACAAGCTGTTCCGCGACAAGGAGGCGGACTCCTTTTATCGCGTATACAACACAAAAACCGGCCCCTTGACGGTCATCCTGACGGAGCTTTTGCCGGAGCTGAAGCTGTTCGTCCTGTTCAGCAGCATCGCGTCCTCCTTCGGGAGTGTCGGGCAGTGCGATTACGCCGCGGGCAACAGCGTGTTCGACACCGTCTCCGTGATCCTTTCGCGAAAATACACGGAGCTAAAGTCCATCGCGTTCAACTGGGGCCCATGGAAGGGCGCGGGCATGGTCAACGCGGGGCTCGAGAACGAATTCCGTAAGAAGGGGATCGCCCTCCTGCCTCTGGATAAAGGCGCGGCCTTTTTCGCAAACGAACTTTTGCGGGACAACGCCGCCGAGGTGCTTGCGATCGCGGGGGATGCAAGCGAAATAGACGGTTTTATCAAATCTGCGCTGCCGCTGTAAGCGCGTTATATAAATCGCAGTAACGGAGGACTTATGCGGAAAAGCGCTACATTGGACAAGGACATCGCGATCGTCGGAATCTCCGTCGCCTGTCCTGCGGGGGACAGCGTCGGGGCGTTTTGGAACGGGATTTCGCAAGGCGGGGACTTCATCACCGAAGTGCCGGAGGACGTCATAGACCCGGAGTATTTTGACGGCGTCGGAAAGGAGCCCGACCGGCTCTATTGCAAGCGGGGCGGCTTCGCGAGAGCGATTCGGCTCGACCCGCTGCGCTACGGGGTTTTGCCCGTCGTAACGGACGGCATGGACCCGGACCAGCTGACCGCCCTCGCAGGCGTAGACATGGCGCTCCACGACGCGGACGTCTTCAAAAAGGGGATTCCGCTTCAAAACGCGAGTATTATCATAGGAAAGGGTAATTTTGCGGGGCTGATCTCGCTGCGCAGCGTAGAGGTCATGCGCACGGCGAACGAGTTGACGACGCTGCTCAGGGAGACGATGCCGGGCTTGTCGGAATCGGAACTTGCGCAGTTCAAAAAAGCGTATCAGCTCAGGCAGGGGCGCTGGCAGGCGGATATGGTGATCGGCACGATGCCGAATCTCGTCGCGTCTCTGGTCGCGAACCGCTTTGACATGCACGGTCCCGCGTACTGTATCGACGCGGCGTGCGCGAGCGGCGTCGTCGCGATCAATCATTCGATTGAGCTTTTGCGCAGCGGCCAGTGTGACATCGCCCTCGCGGGCGGGATGCACAGCAGTCAGAGCGCGATGTTTTGGGGCGCGTTTAACCTGATGGGGGCGATCTCGCGCAAGGAGGAGATCTCGCCGTTCAGCGAGACCGCGGACGGCCTGCTGGTCGGGCAGGGCGGCGGCTTTGTCGTGCTAAAGACGCTGCGCAAGGCGATGGACGACGGCGACCGTATTTACGCGATCATAAAGGATACCGCGGTCTGCAGCGACGGAGGCGGTTCCCATGTGACGGTCACGTCTGTGCAGGGTGAGATACGCGTGATGGAAATGGCGTGGAAAAGGGCGGGGATGGATCCGGAAATCCTCGGACACATCGAAGCCCACGGAACCGCGACCCCCGTCGGCGATCGGACGGAGATCACGGCGCTCCGGGAATTTTTTGGCGACAATACCCACCGGCAGGCTTTTGTCGGCTCCGTCAAGTCCAATATCGGGCATACGATGCCCGCGGCCGGAATGATCGGCGTGATCAAGACCGCGCTTTCGCTCTACCACCGCGTGATCCCACCGACGCTGCACTGTGAGAAACCTTTGGCCGCGATGTTTGAATCCCGCTTTTTACCGCCGCAGGAGGCGATCGAATGGGATGGGGAACGCTACCCGCTCGTCGCCGGCGTCAACGCGTTCGGCTTTGGCGGGATCAACTCGCACGCGGTCCTGACGGCCTATGAGCCTCCCCTCGGGACGTTTTCGCCCGGCGCGTACACGGCTTTTGCGCGCAGGAGCCGCGTCTACCCCGCGGATGCCCTGATGGTTTCCGCGCCCGACAGAGACACTCTGATCCGCAAGCTGCAAACGGAGACTTTCTCAAATACGGGCGGCGTTTACCGTCTCGCGATCTTTTCGCCCGATGAAAAGCGGATCGAACAGGCAATTTCGATCGTCGAAAAAGATAAGCCTTGGCGGGGCAAACTGGACATCTGGTTTTCCAACGAGACCCTTTTAGATTCGGGCGGCAAGGTCGTATTCCTCTTTCCCGGCGTCAACCCCGAGCGGATGCTTGCGGAGACGGATACGCTCAGCGAGGCCCTTGATCTGCCGCGGTTGGAGCAGGAGCTCGAAGAATGGAAAGAGAAGATGCCGGAGGGGAAGTGGGACCCCGTTGACGCGTCACTCACTTTTATCCAGAGGATCGCTTTTGACGCGCTCGAAAAATTGGGCGTTACCGCGGACATGTACGCGGGCCACAGCATCGGGGAGTGGCGCGCCGCTTTCTACGCGGGGCTTGGCACATGCGACGAGTCCCAGTATCTCAAATTGCTCTGCGAGACAAGGGACCTTACGGAGTATCCCTACATCGCCGTCAACGGCGTGAGCCGCGCGGTTGCGGACGCCTGGGTTTCACAAATTCCGGGCCTGTACCTTGCAAACGACAACTGCCCGAACCAAATCCTGCTGTGCGGCGGGCCCGAGGCATCGGCCGCGCTGATTGAACAGTTGAAAAAAGAGCAGGTCTTCTATTCGGTCATGCCCTTCGGAAACCTCCACACGCCGCTCGGCGCGGACAATATCGAGCTCTCCAAAAAGTTTTTGGAAATCACAAAGGTCGGGGAGGGCAGAGTTCCGGTTTGGTCCGCGACGACGCTTTCGCGCGTCCCGACGAATCTTACGGAGTACGCGGAGCTGGTCACGGATCAACTGACTCGGCCCGTCTACTTCCGGGAGCTGATTGA
>JAITSR010000415.1 GCA_031287655.1 Clostridiales bacterium | reverse complement strand
GCGCAGAGCGCGCTGCCCGCGCGTTCGAGCTTTTTTTCGACCGCCTCCCTTCGCGCGGGTGAAAGGCGGATCAAGCCCGAGAGGGGTCGCGCCAAAAATCCCACCGGAGACGTCTGAATCCGCAGGTCCGCCTGTGCGCGCGCACCCGCTCCGTTTCGCAGGCCCACGCGCGTTCGCGGCTGGGACCGCGCCCGCAAAACGGTCTGCGGTCGCGGGCTATGGAGCCACGGCATCCGAGCCGGTCCCGGGGGCGCGCCTCCGCCGCGGTCGGCCTTCCGCATTTTTCGGAGCGTGATCGCGACCTTCCTCTCTGTGGTCGGCAAGAACGAAAAAATCAGAAAATATGCCGCGGCCGCGATGAATACCGCCGCCGAAATCAGAATCACACCAATCACAAAATCCTCCCCCTTCATTCCGTATGTCCATACTATAGCTGCGCGAGCGGCTGATTGACCGAAACGACATATGCCGACGCGAGGAACACGACGGAAAAACAAACGGCGACCGCGAGTTTGCCGACAGGCGTATGAAACAGCATATCCGCCCACTCGGCGTTAATCAGCGCCATCAGCGGCAGATTCAGAACCACGATCCCGACGACATAGGCAAATTCCTTATAGATGTCGAACATGACCGTGTCCAGCTCAGCCTGAATCCGCTTCACGCTGTTCAGCTTCGTGACGATCGACGGCAGCACGTACTTTAACTCGCGGTCGTCCTGACATTGGAGCAAAATGTCGCACCAATCGCCAAAATACGCGTTGTCCGCCTTGAGCTTCATCCGCAGGATCGCGTTCCGCACGCTCGCGTCGACAAAGCCCGTCTCTGCGAGGAACTCGCGGAAAACCTCTTTGAGCGGCCTCTCGATCCGGCTGATGTTTTCCAAGATTGCGCTCTTGATGTCCTCATTTTGAAGGTAGGAATTTGTGATAATGCTCATCGCCGTTTCGACGGATTCGCCGACCTCTTTCGCGTAGCGCAGCGACGAGAGCCGAAAATAGGCGTCCGGCAGCCAGAACAGGCCGACGAGCAGCACGAGCGCAAGCATCGGGTTTTTCATCAGGAGCCCCGCGCCAAGCCCCGCCGCGCTCAGCAAAACCTTGAATCGCAAAAGCCCGTCGACGCCGATGTCAAACGCGCTGTTTTTGAGGATCATCGCGAGCTTCACGCGGTAGCGCGCAAGAGAATCGCCGCCTTGCAGCGCCCTGTTTTCGCGCGCTTTGCGCCGCTCGCCCGCGCGGCGGTCAAAAAAACGGTCGACGCGCAGGACGGTGAAGACGCTCTGTCCAAAGCACGCGAGAAGCGCGGCGTACAACAGCAAAAATAAAACGATCCTCATTCGACTATTCCCTCCCGTTCCGGACCTGCGGCAGTCTCCCCCTCCCGTTCCGGAACAGCGGCTGCCTCCGACCCCCGCGCCGGTCCCTCAGGGGCTTTCGCGCCCGCTTCCGCGCCCGCCTGAGCCGCGCGTTCCGCGTCCCAACCGGTATGCGCGCGCCAATCCGCCTCCGCGAACCGCCTGATCTGCCCGATGTCCGCGCCATGCTCCAAAAGGCGGTCCGCGAGCGCGTGCGAGATACGCCCGCCCCGCACATGCCGCCCGATCATCCGCTCGATCCTGCCGTCGCCCGGGTCCACCCTCCGCCCTTCGACGGCATAGCTGAACAGCGTCCTGCACACAATGCGCCCGTCCGCGTAGTCCTCGGCCTCAATGACCCGCATATATTTTCGCGACCCGTCCGGCAGCTGCACCTTAAACGCGATGATCGGGAACGCCTCTATAATCAGTTTTAACATGAGTTCTTCCGAGAGCTTTGTGCCGGACATCATGCACATTGTCAGGATGCGCGTATACGCGGCCAACGCCGTCGAGGCGTGCAGCGTCGCGAGCACCGTGTGTCCCGTGCGCCCGGCTTCCTGCGCCGTCATCGCTTCCTCGCCGCGCATTTCGGCGGGTACAAGGATGTCGGGGTGAAAGCGGAGAGAGCGTTTTAACAGCGTATCCGTGTCGATCGTGTGCTTCGGGTTGTCGCTCTGCCGCGTCTTTGTGTGGATCACGCGGTTCAGGGCTGCGCCGGTCCCATCCTTTTGAATGATGTTGTTCAGCTCGCGCGTGTCCTCGATCGTAAAAATCCGCTTGTCACGCGAGATTCTGCTCAGAAGGTACGCGATGTCCGCCGTTTTGCCGGAGCCGGTCGCGCCCGCGAGCCCGACGCTCACGCCGTGGTTCAGGCAGAGTTCCAAAAAATCCAGTTCCTCCGCCGTCGCCGTGTCAAAATCGAGCAGCTGTTCGCGTGTAAAGACGATGTTCCTCTGTTTTCGGATTGAAAACACCGCGCCGCAGTCCTCGTCGACGCAGGGCGGTATGATCGCGGAGATTCGCACGCCGCGCGTGATGTACGAGTCCGCGGTCGGACGCTGCCCGTCGATGATCACGCCTCCGAGCTGCATCATTTTCTTCACGATGTCCGAGCACTGCTGCGGCGACGCGAAATGCTTTCCGACCTTTTCCCATCCGCGTTCCGTGACGATTTCGATGTCGTCCCACGCGTTGCCGTTGATTTCCTCCACGTCGTCCCGGTAGATGTATTCCGTGAGGAAGTCGAAGCCCGCCATGCTGTCGTAGATCGCGTTCACGAGCACCGACAGGCTCTCCATACCCGCGACGTTGATCTCATACTCGCGAATGTAGCGCGCGATCAGGAATTTGATATAGTTGGCCGCGTTGGCGTCCTCCAGAATCGCGGAGAGCTCCGCCGTGTGATTGACGTTCATCACATCCCGGATCGTCGTGAGCGCCTCCTGATATTCAAGATAATTTTTCCCGCCGTTAAACTCCGCGCCGCTCTCAAGCAGCTTGCGCGTCTGTTCGTACATGAGTTGGCGGATGTCAAACTCAGGCATCGCAAACCTCGCTTTCCCCTTCCCCGGCTCCGGATTTCACCGCACCGGCCGCCGCGGCTTCGGCTTTTGGCGCGTCGGCTTCCGCGGCTTCACCCTCCGCGGCGGTAAGCCGGCTTGCGATCGTCTCGATTTCCCGCCGATAGACGCGCGATGCCCGGCTCAGGCCCCGCGTCAGCAGGATCGGCACGCCCTCCCCTTCCGCGCCCTCGATCTCACGGCAGAAGGGCAGCACGGCGCGCGGCCCTGCGAGTCCAAACGGCGCGAAGGACGAAAGCTCGCTGCGGCGACTGTTTTCAACAAAAACGACGCGGAGCTTTTCCGCAACGCGCAGCCCGGCCACAAGGCCCTCGCACGCCTTTGCGAACACCGCGGCCTGCAGGGTCGGGCGCGTCACATAGACGATCTTCTCCGCGATCGTGAGGCTCAGCATCGAAAGCGGGTCCTCCGTCGACTCGTCGCAGTCGATGATCGTCACCTGAAAGCTCTTTTTCACAAGGTTCAAAAAACGCGTCACGGCGTCGGTTCTCATTCTCTGATAGCCGATATAATCGTCCGTGTTGGACAGCGACGCAACAAACAGGTTCTTTTGCCGCGCGTATTCTAAAAAATACGGCTGGATATTGAGCGCGTCCCGTCCCGCGAGCATACTCCGCAGCGAACGCTCCCCGGGAAATTCCATACCAAAGTAGTATTGGATCGAGCCATAGAAGCGGTTCGCCCCGACGAGCGCGGTCTTTTGGCCGCGCCGCGCGAAGGCGCACGCGAGGTTCGACGCGACCGTGCTCTTCCCCGCGCCGTTTTTACCCCAAACCGAGATCATAATATTCATGGGGACGCCCCTTTCATTTGCTCAATTCAGATCAAAGTCCGAATCAGTGATCCGGCGATTCGATACGGCATCCGGCGCTGCGGCCGGGGCGGCGGAGTTTGCGGCAGTCGTGGCCGTGGCGGTGGTCGTGGCCGCGGACGGCGCCGTCGTGCGGGCGGCGCCGCGGGCAGCGGCGGCGGAGCGTGCGGTAGTCGTCGCCGGTACGCGGGCGGTGGTCGTAGCCGCAACGGTTGAGCGGGCGGTTGTTGTGACCGCGGCGGCTTCTGCCGACCCGACGGCAACTGTGTGTACATTCGTCTCCGCATCCGTTTGCGCATTCGTTTGCGCGCCTGTCGCCGGGTCAGCCTCGGCGTCTGCTTCCGCTTCCGCGGCTGTGTCCGCGCCCGCCGCCCCCGCATCTGTGTCTGCTTCTCCGGCTTCCGTGCCCGCCGCAGTTTCCATGTCAGTCGCAGCTTCCGCCTCCGCCGCCGTGTCCGCGGCCATATCGACACGCCCGGATACGTCAATATCGGCGGCGCTCACAAATCCAAAAACCTCCGCGCCGTCCTCCAAACCTGAGAACACCGCCCGCGCCGCCTGCGCCGTATTTG
>JAITSR010000001.1 GCA_031287655.1 Clostridiales bacterium | reverse complement strand
TCAGACGCGTAATATCAAAGCGTTAAATGAAGTTTTGGTTCGCTGTCATGATAAAAACATCGTCGTCGCAACTCATGGAACAACACTTTCCACAATTATCAACTTTTACGATCATACATACGGCTTTAAGGATTTTATGGCGATGGTCAGCAAAACGCCGGGGGTGGTCAAAATGACATTCGATGGCTGTAACTGTGTGAACATTGAGAAAATTGATATTATAGGATAATTGTAAGCTGTTCGGAATTTCCGAACAACTGCCAGCGACGGCAAGATTTTCTCGCGAATTTACTTCGAGCATTTGCTCAAAGATGCCGCGAGGAATTTGGCGTACTCGTTGCAGAGGGGGCGGGACGCGGGTTCGTCCTCCTCGATCGCCGCAAAGCGCGGCGTTTCCATCAGAAAGGTATTGTCCTTGGTGTCGTCGTTGACCGACGAGACCTCGCCGACAACGAGGTCGCCACAGCCCTGCTTTGCCCAGAAGCGATGGAGAAGGCCGGGTGTGAGCGTAATCGAGCGGCCCTTCGCGACCTCAACGATCTCGCCGGGACGCGCAGTGCGCCAGATTCCATCCATGCGGACCGTGACATCGCGTTTCCGGTCGAGCCCGCCGCCCGGCGTTGCACAGTAGAGTTCGAGCGCGAGGGTCCCGCCGCCCCGGTTGATGATGTCCTCGGTTTTTTCGGTGTGATAGTGGAACGGGATTTCCTGCGCGGTCTCCCCGATCTGAAAAATCAACTTCTCCGCGTATGGCGTCCCGGCTTTCGGGTCGCCCTTTTTGCCGTTGCGGATCGTAAACAGCACGGCCCCGCAGTGCACGAAATCCCCGCTTCCAAAGTCCGTGACGTCCCAGCCCAGCATCACGTCGCGCAAGTTGCCGAGCAGCGGGGCGTTTTTTTGCCATTCCTCCATCGTCCAATACGCGAACTCCGGCAGGCACAGGCCGTTTTCATCCAACATACGGAGCGCGCGTTCGATCGCGCGGTTGATTTCCGAGCGTTTCATCGTTATAACCATTCCTTTCCGTCGATAACGTGCAAGTTATTGTTGAACCGCCCCAAAATCGGCGATCATCGCGGGGACGGCGCCGAGCCCGCTCACGGTATACGGGTAAGCCTCCCGGTTTTCTTCGGCAAACTTGTTGATCCAGATCGCGCGGAGTCCGGCGCGCACGGCCCCGGCCATATCCACATCGTAATTGTCGCCGACGAATACGGCCCTGCCCGGCTTGACCGCGAGCGCGTGGCAGGTGTGCAGAGAGATTTCCGCATCCGGTTTTTTCATACCGACGGCGTCCGAGATCGTGATCGCGCGAAAATACGCCCGAATCCCCAAGCAGTTGATTTTGATGTCCTGCATCGACGCAGGGCCGTTCGTGACGAGCGCGAGCGCATACCGCCCAACGAGCCGATCGAGCGCCGCCGCCATGTCCCGCTCGGGGGTCACGAACTCGCCGAAGCGTTCGCGCCAATCCCGCACAAGGCGCGCGCGGGAATCTTCTGAAAGCCCATAGCGCGCGGCGAGACTCCGGGCGAACACCTCCCGGTCCTCGTACCCGCGCCTGTCCGCGGCACGGATAAATTCGAGCGCGCCCTCCCGCTCAGAGGCCGGGAAACCCGCGGGGAAGTATCGGTCGATCACGGACTCGCTATACCGCCGGAACGTTTGCGCGCGATCCAAAAGCGTGTCGTCCAGATCAAAGAGTACCGCCTCAATCGGCTCGGACGCGGAAGGCGCAGAAGCGGGAGAGGCGAAAGCGGCAGGCGAGAGGGGAGCGGTAACGGGAGACAAGAGGGAAGCGGCACACGCGGCGGGCGAGAGGGATGCGGCAGCTGCAGATGATGTTGGAAGCGCCGCGTTTGCGACGTGGGATGCGGCAACGACAGATGCAGCGGGCTCGTTTTCGGCGGGCGCAAACCGGGCTTCGAGCCAGCGGGCGACGCCATCCTCGTCGCTTCGCCCGATCACGGTGGTTGCGGCAGCCCTCGCCTCGGCCTTTGCGTCCGCGGGCGCGTAGCACTCGTCGCAGACCGAAAAGAGCGGCAGATCGTTCAGATTGTCGCCAAAACCGACGACCCGCGCATAGCCGCCGTGTACGCGCAAAAACTCCGCCGCGCTGCGCTTTGTCGCGGCGCTGCTGTAACATTCCAAATAACAGAGCGTTTCGTGGTAATTGTCGTCGCAGACCAGCGCCTCGACGCCCGGAAGCGCCCGGATCGCATCGCAGATCGGGGCCAACTCGCCGCGAGTCCCGCGGAGCGTAAAATAAATCAGTTGATCCGCCACAGGCGCAAGGGGCGCAGCCGACGGCGAAGGGGCCGCCGAATCCGCCGCCGACGCGGCCTCAACCTCGGCCACGATCGCCTCAAGCGACTCGGCCTTCGTAAAAGTTTTTCCGAATAACCGCGTGCGTTCCTCATAAAACTGGCGCAGCGGAGGCGGCTCGAGCGTTTCATAATACGTCGTCAGCACGCCGCCGCGCATCGCGTACAGAAAGCCCGTCGCGCCAAAACGGCGCAGCACGGCGATCAACGACCGCGCGAGGCTCGTCGTAAAACCCTCGACATGCAAATAGCGCCGCGCCTCGATGTCATAGATCAAAACGCCGTTCATAAAGGCGACCGGCGCGGGGAAGCGGATTCCGGAGAGGATCCTAAGGGCGGACGCCGGTGTGCGCGCGGTCGCGATTGAAAAGCGCAGCCCCCGTTCGATCAGCCGGTTCAGCGTCCGCTCGGTGTATGGCGTAAACTTTGCGTTCCGATCGAGCAGCGTGCCGTCGAGGTCGGAAAGATAGAGTGTCGTATCGTCCATGTCTATTGGCGGCGACGACGACACGGCGCCGTCCGCGCGACGCCCGGAAGCCGATATAAGACGAATCATCGCGTGTACTTCCTCGGGCGTGTCCGCAATCCACTCCGGCGCGGCCCCGGCGGAAATCAGCGCCTCGCGGCCCCGAAAGCCCCAACTGACCAGAATACAGGGTATGCCCGCGTTGCGCGCGGTCGCGATGTCCACCTCGGAGTCGCCGACATAGACCGCGCGGCCGCGCGCGCCGCCGATTTGCTCGATCGCCTCTAACACGGAGTCCGGCGCGGGCTTTAACGGCACGCCCGGGCGTTCACCGATCGCCGCGTCGACATGATCCGCGAAAAATTCCGCCGAGAGCGCGCGCGTAAAAACATCGGACTTATTTGAGATCACCGCGATCCGCGCCCCTTCGCCGCGCAAAGCCTCAAGCAGCGCAAGCACGCCGGGGTACGGGCGCGTCCGTTCCTTATAATGGGCCTCATACCGCTCCCGGAAGATCGCGAGCGCCCGGTCCGTTTCCGCAGCACTGGGTTTCCCCGGCAGCACCGCCTCCACCGCGCGCCGAATCCCGTTCCCGATCGCCGCGAGCACCTCCGCGTCGGTTTTTTCGGCATGTCCGAGCGCGCGCATCATATGGTTGACCGCGTCCGCGAGGTCCCCAAGCGTGTTCAACAGCGTGCCGTCCAAATCAAACAGAACCGTATAGACGCTCATGGTTCAGCGCTTGCGGCTGCCGGTCGCACGCCCCGGCGCGTTTTGCTGCGATGAACGCCGCTTCCTCCGCGTGCGCGCGGGCGCGGCGACACCGGAACGCGGCGTCGCCGCGCTTACCGGGGCGGGAGCGTTTTGCGCGGGGGCGGAACCGCGCTGCGCCGGGGTGTTTTTCGTTTGCGCGGGCTGCGGCTGCCCTGCCTGCTGCGGCGACTTTTGCTGTTGCGGCTGTTTTGGCTGTTTTGCCTGCCGCTGCTTTTGCGGCTGTTGCGACTGATTTTGCTGCTGCGGCTGCTTTGCCTGCCGCTTCGCCCGCGTGGGCTGCCGCTGAGCTTGCGCCTGCGCGGATTGTGTTTGCTGCGTCGGCGTCGGCGCCGCCGATCCCGCCGTCGCCGATGAGATCGCCTCAAAC
>JAITSR010000406.1 GCA_031287655.1 Clostridiales bacterium | reverse complement strand
TCTCCCGGCGGACTCCTGCACGCGGTCGGCATCGCCGTGGTTTTCACGGTGTTCGCCCTCCGGTTCTGGCGCTTCGGCCTGCGGCGCTACAAGAGCGCAAGTTCCTGAGCCATATGGCGCGCGGCTTGATTAACATACCTTTTTGGTGGGTATATTATTGGTAAAGTCATTATCCCCCGCGCCGCTTTTCGGCGGAGGCGGGCAGAACTTGCGTTTGGCGCGGAGGTTTTTTATGATAAAAGCGTTCACGGCATTTACAAATGAAATTGACGAAGCCGACGCGGCGGTGTCCGAGCTGCTCGCGCAGCTCAACCTTGAGGGCAGGCTGCTGCGGCACTCGCTTGGCCTTGTCTCCTGCTACGCCGAATATATCGATTCCGGCGTCGTAAAGGCGCTGTCTGACGCGCTGCCGTTTGACGTAATCGGCTCGACGACGCTTGCGAGCTACGTCAAAGGCGCTTCCGGCCCGCTCTCGCTCACGCTGACCGTGCTGACGAGCGACGACGTGTACTTTGTTACCGGGCTGACGGAGGACATCACCTCCGCCGAGGACCTCTCGCCGCTCCGCGCGGCCTATGACGCGGCGCAGGCGCGGTTGGGCGAGAGACCGAAGTTTTTGATCAGCTTTGCGCCGCTGCTGATCAACGTGGGCGGGGATTCCTTTACAGAGACGATCGACGGCGCGAGCGGCGGCGTTCCGAATTTCGGCACCGTCGCGGTGGACCACACCGAGGACTACTCACAGGCGCGCACGCTCTATAACGGCGAGGCGCACGCGCTAAAATACGCGTTCGCCCTTGTCGCAGGGAACGTTGCGCCGCGCTTTTTTGTCGCGACCTTGCCGCCTGACAAGGTGGGGCGGGAGAAGGGCATCGTGACCGCGTCGGCGGGCAACCAGCTGCGCGAGATCGACGGCGCGCCCGCGATCCGGTTTTTGGAGCGCTTGGGGCTCGTGACAAAAGACGGCAACCTGTTTGCCGGCATGAACACCTTCCCGTTTGTGATCGACTTTAACGACAACAGCCCGCCTGTCGTGCGCGTGGCCTTTTCCGCCACGCCGGAGGGCTACGCCGTGTGCGGCGGCAACTTCCCTGTGGGCTCGACGATTGCCGTCGGCCGGATCGACGCGGACGACGTCGTAAACACGACGAGTGATCTGGTTCGCGCGGCGGCCGCGGCGGCGGCCGAACAAAATTCGGGCTTTTTATTGATGTTCTCCTGCGTCGGGCGATACCTGTGCATGGGATATGAGCCGGAGCGGGAGTGGGCCGCGGTAAGCGGCATTTTGGATGAAACGGGCATCCCCTACCATCTGACCTATTCCGGGGGGGAACTCTGCCCAACGGAAGATTTTGGAAAACTGACAAACCACAACCACAACGACACATACATTATTTGCGCCCTCTAAGGCAACGTGGCAGCAAGGCGGCAGGCGTGAGGAAGGCGGGCCTTTGTCAGACATAGCGCGAGCGGCGAAAGCGGCAAAACCGGCCGGGGCGGTTGATACGGCGAGCGCGGTTGAGGCGGCTTGTACGGCTGAGACGACCGAAACCGCAAAAACGGCCGGAGCGGCAAAAACGCAAAAAATTGCTGAAACGACCGAAATAGCCGAGCTTTCGGAGGAACTCCGCAGGCTGAAAATCGCGAACAAAAAAATACAGCGGGAGCTTGACGCGGAGCGCGCGCTCAAATACCGGAGCCATGTGCGCGAGCAGGTGGACAGGAATTTGAGCCTGAATTTGTCCAAAGAGAAGTCCCGTTTGGAAAAATATATGAACCTGCTGCTCGACAACAGCATGGACATTGTGCTGTTCTTTGACAGCGAGGGGCAGCTTGTGCTGTGCAGCAACGAATTTTTGACGCGCTGCGGGATTCCCGCCTACAGCCAGATCCACGGAAAGGGCTGCCATGAAATCCTCTCGGGTTTTCTTGCCGGCGATTTGTTGGATGCCGCGGATCGGAGCTTTGCCGTGGCGCTCGCGGGCCGTCACCCGGAGGATGCGGCGTTGGACGCCGATTTTGGCAAAAGCGGGTCCCCGCGGCATTACCGCCTTTCCATAGCGCCGCTGCTCGCGTCAAACGGCGCGCCGGAGGGCGCGATGGCGATTTTTTGCGATACGACGGACCTCGCGAACGCCCGGGACGAAGCGGTGCGCGCGAGCACCGCAAAATCAGACTTTCTCGCGAACATGTCCCATGAGATCCGCACGCCCCTCAACGCGATTATCGGCATGATTTCAATCGCATCCGCGTCGCATGACGTCAGCCGCAAGGACTACTGTCTGGAAAAAATTCAGGACGCGTCGGCGCATCTGTTGAGTGTGATCAACGACATCCTCGACATGTCGAAAATCGAAGCGAACAAACTGGATCTCTCGCCGGAGGATTTCAGCTTTGAGAAAATGCTGAAAAAGACGGTCAACATCGTAAACTTCCGCGCGGACGAGAAGCGCCAAGCCCTGAGCGTGTCCATCGACCGGCGCATCCCGCTGATCCTTTTCGGCGACAGCCAGCGCCTTTCGCAGGTCATAACGAACTTGTTGTCGAACGCCATCAAATTTACGCCGGACGAGGGCGTGATCTCGCTCACGGCGGAACTGATTTCGGAAGAAAACGGCGCGGTCGAGCTGCTGTGCGCCGTCAAGGACTCGGGCATCGGGATTTCGGAGCAGCAGCAGGCGCGGCTCTTTACGTCTTTTCAGCAGGCGGACAGCTCCACCTCGCGCAAGTTTGGCGGCACGGGTCTCGGGCTCACAATCTCCAAACGGATCGTGGAAATGATGGGCGGCAAAATTTGGATCGAGTCCGCGCCGGGCGAGGGTTCGACATTTGCGTTCACGGTTAGATTGGGGCGCGGGGCGGAGGGGACCGCGGAACATGCCGATGCCCGCGTCGCGGAGGCGGGCGGTCCGCCGGTCGGCGGGACCGGTTCCGGGCTTGCATCCGCCGGTCTCGGGCTTGTCTCCGCCGATCCCGGGGCCGCGTTCGGGGCTGCGGCCGGGGCGGACGCCCCTGCGGCAAACGACTTTTCCGGACGCCGGATTCTGTTGGCGGAGGATATTGAAATCAATCAGGAGATTGTGCTCGCGCTTTTGGAGCCGACGCATCTTGAGATTGACTGCGCCGACACGGGCGCGCGCGCGGTCGAACTGTTCACCGGCTCGCCGGAACGCTATGACATGATCTTTATGGATGTGCAGATGCCGGAGATGGACGGGTATGAGGCGACGCGCCGCATCCGCGCGTCAGGCCTGCCGACCGCGGGTACGGTGCCGATCATCGCGATGACCGCCAATGTTTTCCGGGAGGACGTCGAGCGCTGCCTCGCATCCGGGATGAACGGCCATGTGGGCAAGCCGATTGACATTGAGGACGTCATCGTGAAATTGCGGCAGTATTTGTAGCGCCGGGGCGGACGGACGGCGCGGGGTAGAGCAGCACGCGGCAGCCGAGCGGCTCGAGCGTGATCGTGAGCCTGCCGCGCGAAAACTCGGCGGCCGTCGCCGCGGGGAGTACGGGCGCGGCGGGGGAGACCGGCGCGTCCGCGCTCCCCGTATGCGCGAGCGGGTCGAACAGCGCCGGGATATTCCAGTTCACAAGGTCAATGTCAATCGGCTCCGCCCGGTCGGGGCTCCGGTTGACCGCGACGAGCGCAAAGCCGTTTTCCGCCGGGTCCCCGAATACGTCGGTGCGCCGCCGGATCGCCCGCGCGTAAACATAGACGTCCTCCGTCGCGCGGATCGGCAAAAAAGCGCCTGTCCGGAGCGCGGCAAAGGCGTTCCGCAGCGCGATCACGCGCTTGTACCACGAAAAGAGCTCCGCGTCGATACCGTCCCAAGGGAACGCGCCCCTGTTCAGAGGGTCCTCAAAGCCCGTCATTCCGGCCTCGTCGCCGTAGTACACGCAGGGGACGCCCGGGAATGTCATCTGCACGAGCGCCATCAGCCTGAGCCGCCGGAGCCCCAAAAGATGCTTTTTGCGCGTCGGTTTGTGGATCGCCTTCTGATCGCGCGTCAGGTCCCCGGGCGGTTCGGAAAGGATCGTCAGGATTCGCGGAACGTCATGCCCCCCGACTAGGTTCATCAGCGCGTAATAACTCTGCAGCGGGTAGTTTTCGGTCAGCTTGCGGATCGTGGCGTCAAACTGCCGCGCGCTCCGTTGGCCGAGCATGAAGCCGATCAGCGCGTTCTTGAACACATAGTTCATCACGGAGTCGAGCTCATGGCCGAGCAGGTATTCGCGCTGCTTGCCGTAACTCACCTTGTTTGACGCGTCCTCCCAGACCTCGCCGATGATCACGGCGTCGCTGTCGGCCGCCTTGACGTTGTCGCGCAGCGTCACCAAAAACTCGTCCGGCAGCTCGTCCACGACGTCGAGCCGCCATCCGGAGGCCCCCTGCCGCAGCCAGTGCTTGATCACGCTGTCCTCGCCCGTCAGAATGTATTCGACAAACGACGGCTCCGACTCGTTCACATTCGGCAGCGTGTTGATCCCCCACCAGCTCGTGTAGCGATCGGGGTGCTGCATAAATTCGTACCAGCCGTAGTACCGCGAGCGCGTCGACTGATATGCGCCGATCCCCTTGTAGAGTTCTTTTTTGTTGAAATAGAGACTGTCGCTGCCCGTGTGGTTAAAAACGCCGTCGAGGATCACGCGGATGCCGAGGCTGCGCGCGTGGGCGCAGAGGGACGCGAAATCCCGGTTCGTGCCGAGCAGCGCGTCGACCTTCCGGTAGTTGCCCGTGTCGTAGCGGTGGTTGGAGTACGCCTCAAAGATCGGATTCAGATAGAGAATACTGATCCCGAGCGACGCCAGATAGGGGAGCTTTGCGACGATCCCCGCGAAGTTGCCGCCAAAAAAGTCGTTGTTCATGATCTCGCCGGTGCGCGGGTCCGGCTTGAAGATCGGCGTGTCGTTCCAGTTCGTGTGCAAAATGTAGTCGGGGCGCTTCTTTTCGATCTCCTGCTGGGTCAGCGGCTTTGTGCGCTTTTGAAAAAAGCGGTCGGGGAAGATTTGGTACATCACGCCGTGGCGGAACCACGCAGGTGTGCGAAATTCCCGGTCGTACACCGTGATTTGATAAGATGGGGGCGCGGCCGCGGCCTCCGCGCCTTCGCCGCCCATCATCTCCATGTTGTTGCCATAGTAGCGGACCGCGCCGCTCGCGTCTTTGACGATGAAATAGTACCAGTAGAGACCGGGGCGCGCGTCGGTCGCGCAGGTCGCCTGATAGATCACAAAACCGTCGTCGCCCTCCGCGCCGGAACTCTCGCCGGGGGTCTCGCGCTCCGCGCCGAGCTCCGAGCCGCTATCCAAGGCGCCGCCGGTGCCGCCGATACTGCCCGAGCCGCCGGAAAACACATAAAAGTCGTCCGCGTCGCGGACCCCGGCGCTCATAATGCCCGCGCCGCTGCCCTGCCCGTCGGTACCGCCCGCCTCAAAGTGCGCGTGCAGCGAAGCCAAGTCGTCGACAAACGCGACGCGCGCCATCGGGAGCAGTGTCTCCTGTTCATCGCGCCAAATCCGGAGCTGCGCCTCCCTCGGCTTTGTCCGCGCGTGGACCGCGAGCCGGAGCAGCACGCGCTCCCCGGTCGGCACGGCCCCAAACGGGTGCCGGTAGTAGCTCCAATGCGAGTTGTGAAACAGTGGTTTTTCATCCATAGCCATACCCATCGCGCCCATTCCTTTGCAGTGACATAACAGCGTCCATGATCCGTGCCCCAAGTTTTATTGTCTAATGGTATCATACAGAAAATACGTTCGTTTGTAAATGGCACGGTCGGTAGCCGCGCATATTCGCATATTTGTATACTGTTTGACACAGAGGGTACGAAGGCGTACAGTATTAGAGTACAGGAAAGCCGCATCCGCAGGGGTGGCGGCGGAGTACACAAAAAAATGGAGGGGTATGATTTCATGAATTTGATTGTAACCGGCGGCTGTGGTTTTATCGGCGCGAATTTCATCCACTATTGGCTCGAAAAGCACGCTGAAGATTTGATCGTAAATGTCGACGCCTGCACCTACGCCGCGGTAAAAGCGAGCCTCGATGATCTGGAGGCGCAGCCTGATAAATACAAATTTGAAAAAGCGGACATTGCCGATTATGACGCGATCGACGCGATCGTTAAGAAATATGCCATTGACATAATTGTCAATTTTGCGGCGGAGTCGCATAACAGCAACTCGATCTTAAATCCCACTTCTTTTTACCGCACCAACGTACTCGGCGCGCAGAATTTGATGGAAGTCACAAGGAATAACCCCGGTGTGAAAAGGCTCCACCATATTTCAACCTGCGAGGTGTTCGGGGATATGGCGCTTGACAGCGAAACCGCCTTTACGGAAGAATCTCCGCTGGGCGGCAATTCCCCGTACAGTTCTTCTAAAGCGGGCAGCAACCTTGCCGCGAACGCCTATTTCAAGACATTTGGCATTCCTATTACGGTATCGGTATGTTCCAATAATTACGGACCGTATCAATTCCCGGAAAAGCTGATCCCGCTGTTTGTGACAAATTTGATTCAGAACAGGCAGATTACCCTGTATCGGGAAAGCGACCACAAGCGGGAATGGCTGCATGTGCGGGATCATTGCCGCGCCATCGAGCTGATTTTGGAAAACGGGGAAATGGGAAATGTTTACAATATTGGCAGCGGCGTAGAAAAGAGCGTAGAGGATATTGCGCAGGTGATCCTCGACTATTTTGGCAAATCCGATGCGGACAAAATTTATGTGCCGTCGCGCCCGTCGCATGACCGGCGCTACCTTTTAGACAGCGCCAAGATCAGGTCAGCCTTGGGGTGGGCGCCGGAGGTTGCTTTTGACGACGGTATCCGGAGCACGATAGAGTGGTACATTCAGCATGAGCAGTGGTGGAAGCCGCTACTTACAAAGCGGATTTCGACGGAGCAGAACTGGCAAGTGCGCAAATAGTTCTGTTCTCCGCGGTATCGCCGGGGACTTCATTGCGGGTAAAAAAATCGCCTCTGATTAGCGAAAAAACAGAGGCGATTTTTCTGTTATACCGATGTTTATACCGATGTTTATTCCGTC
>JAITSR010000401.1 GCA_031287655.1 Clostridiales bacterium | reverse complement strand
ACTCCCGGCGTTCACGCAGTGCGCGTATGTCCACGCGTCCACCCGGCTCACGCGGCAAGGCTCGGCGCGGGTCGAACGCCTCACCGGGGCGCTGCGGGCGCTGCAAACGTCAAGCCCCTCGTTTCTTCTGACGGCGTCGCTCGACTACGCGCGGGAATTTATGCAGGATCGCGGCGCGCGCGAGTTGGACCGAATCCTTGACCACTGCGAGCGCTTCTATGAGGAAATGGCGCGGCTCGGCTACGGTATTCCGGCGGACATTTGGGGAATTCGGAATTCGGAATTCGGAATTCGGAATGGAGACAAAGAAGGTGGCGGCGGAGGCGAGGGTCGGGGCGGCAGCGACCGCAAAACGCGCAGATACGGCAGGGATATGACGCGGCTTGTGCTGAACACGGCGCGGATCGGGCTGCCCGGCACGGAGGCGGACCGGCTGCTCTCCCGGCGGTACGGCGTGAAGATTGAGATGTCGGACCCCGCGCATATCGTGATGATCGCGACGGTCGCCGACCGGGATCAGGATTTTTGTGTATTAAAGGACGCGCTGACCCGGATCGCAAATGACAGAAAAGCGGAGCGCCCTTTTTTTAGGGCGCCGGAAACCGGGGGGGCCGAACGGGCCGCGGACGCGGAGCGCGCTGAGCGTACCGAGTGTGGGGCGGCCGCGCCCGCCGACGGTTTTTCGCCCGAGGCCGCTCCGCTGAATTTTGCCGCGCGGCTGCACGCGCCAAAAACGCAGGTTCCTCTGGAACAGGCGGAGGGGCGGACAGCCGCGTCGCTTGTCACGCCGTACCCCCCGGGTATCCCGCTCCTGTGTCCCGGAGAGCGCGTCACAGGACGGGCGGTCGCCGCGATTCAATCAATGCGGTCTTTCGGCGTGCGCGTCAACGGCATTTTGGACGGCGGCGGCAACGACAATTGCGATGATGGCAACGACGATGACAGTGGCGGCAACGACAATGGCAGTGGCGGCGATTTCACTCGCGCTCCCGCACCCGCTCCGGCCCATGCCGCCGCCACCGCTGCCACCGCCACTGTCCAAGGACAGGCGACGCTTGCCGTCTACTGCGATTGATCCCGCGCAAACGGCGGTTTGTCTTGCGCGCGCTTTTTATTCGGCTTCAAAAACAATACTGCAATGGATGAGAGTGGGGATTGGAATGGGGAAGGGAACGTTGATTGCGATCGAGGGCGTCGACGCGAGCGGAAAGCAGACGCAGACGGACCTGCTGTACGAACGTCTCCGCGCGGAGGGCCGCGCCGTAAAAAAAGTCGCGTTCCCGGATTACGCGAGCCGGGCGGCCGGAGCCGTCAAGATGTATTTGGAAGGCGAATTTGGGAAGGACCCGAACGACGTCAACCCATATGCCGCGTCCGCGTTCTTCGCAATCGACCGCTTTGCGTCGTACAAGAAGGACTGGGGCGCTTTTCTGGACGCGGGCGGCATCGTCGTCGCGGATCGGTACACGATGTCCAATATGATCCATCAGGGCGCGAAGTTCGCGCGGGACCAAGAGCTGCGCGTCTACCTCGACTGGCTCCGCGACCTCGAGTTTACAAAATTTGGCCTGCCCGAGCCCGATCTCGTGATCTTTCTCGATCTTTCGATGTCATTCCGGCTGCGGCTGCTCGCGGGGCGTGAGGGGGACCCCGGCGACCACCGCAAACCGCCCCTGTCCGACGCGCGCGAAGTGGATATTCACGAGCGCGACGCGCTGTACGAAACAGCGCGGGGGATTGGCAAGGGGGGCGAAGTGGATATTCACGAGCGCGACGCGCTGTACCTCAACAACGCACACCTCTGCGCACAAAAAATCGCGAACATGCTTGGCTGGACGAAGGTTTCCGCGGAGCGGGACGGCGTTTTGCGTCCCGCGGCCGACATTCACCGCGAACTATATGAGATTGTCGCCGCCGCGTTCGCAAAATAACGCGGCAGGCAGGGGATGGCTTGCCAGCCATCAGATTGGGGAAGAATTATGCGTAAGGGAAAAACAAAAAACACAAAAAGGGCAATTTGGCTGAAACAGCGCGGGATTCCGATTTTTTTGAGTCTGAGTTTACTTTTCGCTCCATTCACCCAACTGTATGCGGAACCCGACGCGCCGCCGTCAGCCGCTTACGCGGCGGCAAATCGGTCAACCTCCGCCATTCTTGTCGACAATCAAAGAACGGAGATGTCCGCGTATAACATCAATGGATATAATTATTTCAAACTTCGTGATATAGCGGTTTCTTTGTCCGACACGCAAAAACAATTTGATATACAGTGGGATGGCGGCGACAATGTTATTTATTTGATTACGGGACGGCCCTATTCGCTAATAGCCGCGGAATCAAACGACGGCGTTGGCGCTCAACCGGTATCGGCGCGGCTTTCGGCGGATGTAACGGTTCGCGTCGACGATACCCCAATCGCAATCGAGATGTACGAGGTGGGCGGCTATAACTACTTCAAACTGCGCGATCTCGGCGCCGCGTTATCTTTTTCTGTGGATTATGACGAAGCCGGTGATTCCGTGCTGATCTCTACGCGGGACGACCGGCAAGCCGCGGGTCAGAGCGGGTCCCCTCCGGCAAAGACGCCGACAGACGCCGTATCGCTTGCTTACACCGCGCCCTTTGCCGATTACGAGCAATATGTGTATTCCGGCACGCCTTCCGTACCCGACTATTCGATTCGCGCGGGCTTGGCGAATGTCGAAAATTTCTTGCAGTTCTCCCCGGACAACCACGATTGGAGCACCAGCTTTGGCTATTGGCATTCGCAAAACGAGTTGTCTGACGCGGCGATTCAACTCATTGAGCAAAACGGGTTTGCCGTTTCGGATAAGTATTCTCACAATGAATTTTTCCAAATCTATGAGAGCAACCGGTATCAATTCGTCCCCAGTTTTATCACAACCGATTCGGCGACACATACGTTTCACCTCATGTTCGACTATGTACTCAAAGACTTGGAGCAAAACAAACTGCACGGCATATTGATACAGCTGAGCCGGGGCATGGCCGAGACCTCGTACGCGCAGTACAAAGAGTTAAAAGGCACGTCGTTTGAAACCGCCGCGCTGCGCAACGCCGCGTTTTTCAGCGTCGGGAGCAAGCTGCTGGACGGCGGCTTTGCCGTCCCAAGCGAGGTCGCCGACGTCGTATCGCAAGAGTTGGCGCTGATTGAGAGACAGGCGGGGGTAGAAAGGTCGCCTGTCATGAATTTCGGCGGCGCGAATGATGGCTCGGACGCGTCCCGCACGGATTATTCGCAGTATATTACGCGGAGCCACTACAATCAGACAAAGCAGCTGCAAGCCTACTTTAAGGCGATGATGTGGTACGGGCAGATCACTTTCCGGTCGAGCAATCAGGACGAGGTGAAATCCGCGCTGCTGCAAACCTCGGCGCTGTCGTCGGACGCCGGACTGTCAAAGCTGTGGCAGAGTATTTTTGAGCCGACGAACTTCTTTGTCGGCGAGTGCGACGACATCACATATTATCAGTACGCCGACGCGCTGAAAGATTTGTACGGAGCGTCTCTCCGTTCCACCGCCGAAATAGCCGATGAATCTCGATTTGCGAAAGCGTGGACACTCATCAGGCAAATGCCGCCGCCGAAAATCAATTCCGTCCCGATCGACGAAACGCAGGACAGAGATACCGCAATATCTGGGTATCGCTTTATGGGCCAGCGCGTAACTTTGGACGCCTATGTATTTCAGAATCTGATCGACCGCGCCGTTGCGGACAGGATGCTGCCCAATTCGCTGGATATTCCGGCCGCTTTTGGGTCGGAGACCGCGCTTGCGTTGCTGTCCGGCGATACGGCGGTCTATCCGGAGTATCCAAAACAGATGGCAAAGCTGCGGACTGAAATTTCTGAAATCCCTCAAAGCATTTGGACGTCCAACCTGTATTGGTCGTGGATGTATATGCTTCGTCCCTACGCCGATGCGACAGACGGGGCGGGGTATCCGATGTTTATGCGAAATTCCGCGTGGACGCGAAAGGAGCTGAACTCGTTTCAAGGCAGCTGGACCGAGCTGAAGCACGATACGCTGCTCTACGCAAAAGCGGCGATGGCTGAAATGGGCGGGGAGCCTGAGCCGCCGGAACGCCCCGACGACAGAGGGTACGTCGAGCCGAACCCCGTCGTCTTCGGCAGACTTGCCGCCCTTGTGAAGCAAACGAAGGCCGGATTGCAGAAGCGCGGTATTTTAACCGCCGAAGCGGACGAGGCGTTAGGCGTTTTGTATGAACTATCCGCGCGGCTGACGAAAATCGCGGAAAGAGAACTCGCGAACGCGCCGCTTTCCGACGACGATTATGAGTTTATACGGACATACGGCGGCGAATTGGAGCATATTTGGGATACCGCGAAGCATTATGAACTGTCGCAGACGGTTGACGAATGGTCGGGCGAGGTAGTCGGGGATAATATGGCCTCCGCGCTCACGGAGTATTACCTGAATCAACATCCTTGCGGCGTCATTGCGGATGTGGCCACTGACCCGAACGGTTCGGCGCTCGAGGAAGCGACGGGCTATGCGAAGACGATATTCGTCGTATTCCCGCGCGACGGAAAACTCGTGTTGGGCAGCGGCGCGGTATTTTCGCAGTACGAGTTCACCGTGCCTATGAGCGGCCGCGTGACGGACGAACAATGGCATGAAAGAATGAGGCGGAACGATTTGCCTGAATTAGCCCAATGGAAACGGAGTTTTATGTGTGATATTGGCCAAACGCGTTATTCCAACTGACATGACAAAACGAAAGCCGCCTTCCGTCTTTTTATTCGTGATACCCTGCTGCCTGCTGATTTTGCTCGCGAGCGGCAGGGTATCCGCGAAAACCGCCGCCGCGTTTACCGATGAATATCTCCGTTTTTTAGCCGCGCGCGAAACGGAGCGTTCGGCGCCCTTGCGCGACAGTGCCGACGGTTATCAGTTTCTGTTGGAAAACGGGCGGCTTTCTATCGTCGGTACGGATTATGCCGACAATCCCGGCGATCCAGACGATCCCGGCGATACCGAGGTTTGGCGCTCGAAGGATGAATGGTATGTAGACTCGTTCAGGCTCTGTGACGTCAACCGCGACCGGATATTGGACGTCGTGTTCGTCGTGTGGAAGTCATACAGCTTCGGGGCTGAATATCCGGCCCGAATGGCAAATGAGGACGCCGCCGTCCGGTGCCATCTGTTTGTGTACTCGATCAAAGACAATCGGGTCAAGCCGCTTTGGTGTTCGTCAAATCTGCCGCGTCCGATCTACTCGTTTGAGCTTAATATGGACGGCGAACGGACGCCGACCCTGTCCGGGGCGCTGTTGGCGACATGCGAGGGGGCTTATACCGACGACTATCGTACAACGGTATCTTCCGGGTATACATATGAGTGGAACGGGTGGGGATTCAGTCCGGCGACGGCGCCGCCGCTTCAGCCTCCTGACGATTCGCCGCCCGCGGATTCACTGTCCGTTTCCGACGTGGCCGAGCGCTCCGCAACGCTCGCGGTCGTCGGGGATTTGATGTGCCATGAAGCTCAGAATCAGGCCGCCCTCCTGCGAGGCGGCGGCACGGCATACGACTTTGACAATGCGTTCTCGCATATTGCCCCGTATATCTCCGCCGCCGACTACGCGATCGGCAATCTTGAGACGACAATGGTCCTGCCCGGAAACAGACCGTCCGGCTTCCCCGCGTTCGGCTCGCCTTCGTCCTTTGCGCAGGCGATTAAAACCGCGGGATTCGACCTTGTGACGACGGCGAATAATCACGCGCTGGATTTCGGAAAAGAGGGGCTCGCGCATACCCTGCAAGTTTTGGACGACCTTGGGTTGGAACATACGGGAACATACGCGGCCGAGGCCGACAGCCAAAAAATAACTGTTATTGACGTGAACGGTATTACGTTCGCCGTGTTGTCATATACATACAGCACGAACGGCATCGCGGCGCCGCGGGGTTCCCCGTGGTGTGTGAATCGGGCGGATCATATCATGAGCGACATTGCGCGCGCAAAGGCATTGAACGCGGATATGATTATTGTATTGCCGCATATGGGCATGGAGTACGAGACGACGACGCGCCGGATATTCAAAGACGAGGTTCATGAGCTACTAAGAGCGGGCGCGGACATCGTTCTGGCCAGCCATCCGCACGTTTTGCAGCCGGTTGAGTTTGTCGACGTCGCGGACGCGAACGGGGAGACGCGACATTGCTTCGCGGCGTATTCTCTGGGCAATTTTATCTCATCACAGCGGAAGAAGCCCCGCGATTCCGGTGTCATTCTCAATCTGACATTTACGAAAAGAGACGATGGGGCCACCGTCTTGGAGAAGGTCAGTTATGTGCCGACTTGGGTGCAATTCGTAAATAAGTCGGGGCAATTTGATATAACCGTCCTGCCCGTCGCCGACGTACTGAACGATACCGGCGGCGAACGATACGGCAATTTGCGGACCGCCGACATCACGCGTATGCACGCGGTACTGTCGGAAACGGGAAATACGCTCTTGGGCCGGTCCGCGCGGGCGGCGCTCACTCCTCCGCCGCGCTGATCAACGCGTAATAGTTTTCGTGCGGCACATATTCAGGGACGCTGTTCCCGGTGCCAAGCGCGTACCCGCCCCGCAGGTCCGTCCGCTCCAGCATCCTGCGCGCGCGATCCTTGATCTCCGCCGGTGTTTTCCGACAGACAAAATCCATGTCCAGTCCGCCCATTACGGCGAATTTATCATGATATGCCTCATATGCCTGCTCCACGGGGAGAATATTGTCCTCGTAGGAATGTTTTCCGTCATATTTCATATCGCAGGCGATGTCGTCGATAACCCGCGCGAGATTTCCGCAGGAGTGTAAAATCACGGGACGATTTTTTTCGTGCGCCGCCGCCACGATTTTTTTATGCCAAGGGAAGACATATTTTCGCATATCCTCCGTACTCAGCATGGTTTGCGTGTTAAAGCCCCAATCGTCGTTGGAAATAATCGCCCCGACACCCGCGTGTTCCAGCGCGATTTTATAATATTTCAGCAGTCGGCGCCCCACGTCGTCAAAAATCCTTTGCACGAGTTCCGGTTCCTCAAAAGTCATGATGCAGAGATTGTCGTAGCCGACGAGTGTGATGACGTTTTCCAGTACGCCGCCCGGTCCCCAGACAATCCATTGCATGCCTTCCGGCAAAATCGGCGTCAGCTTATCAATCCGGGAATCGTCAAAGTTTTCCGGCTCCGGCCAAATGTATTTTTCATAGCTTTCCCAGTCTGTTATGACAAAGCCCGCGTTCAGGCTTATCGTGGAATGACGCTCTCTTTTCGCGGCCGGGAAACTAAAATCCGTGGAAATAATGTTGGCATAGTCATAGCCCGCGTTTTGAAACGCAAGGGTGGAAAGCCGCCAGTTGTCCTCTTTATCCCCTTGCGGTGTAAAATCGTCGCCCGCGAGTTCCCGATAAACGCTGTCGTTCATAAAAAACTCAAACAGGGTAGGCCTTGTCGGCCTCTCACGACGCAGCACTTTTAGCAAATTGTTAAAATCCGGCTTCCTTTTGGAACGATAAACCATATGAACCTCCATTGCATAATTCACAATTCATATTATACACCCGCCCGGCATGATAAAACAATTATAACAG
Source organism: Clostridiales bacterium (assembly GCA_031287655.1). Taxonomy (GTDB): domain Bacteria; phylum Bacillota; class Clostridia; order WRLR01; family WRLR01; genus JAITSR01. Next base: position 717 of record JAITSR010000401.1, on the reverse strand, counting down.
GTCAAACTATTTTGCATCGTCTCTTTACAATCTGCATATAATATGTTGTGATATATGCAGATTACCAAAGGAGATGTGCATATGCGATACTTTGATTACTCGTTCCTCGAGCACGGGATGCTTCCCGCCGGACTGGTCAGTCTGGTCGGCGCAATCAGTGCGCTGCGCGAGCGTGAGGGCGCGCTCAAAGCAACTTACCCCGACGTTTTCACGCGCTTGGAAAGCATCGCCAAAGTGCAGAGCGTGAAGGGCTCGAACGAAATTGAGGGTATTGTCACAAGCGAACGGCGTATTAACGAAATCGTCAACCAAAATTCCGCGCCGCTGAACCACACCGAAGCGGAGATCGCGGGATACCGCGACGCGCTCGCGCTCATTCACGCCGACCATGCCGCGCTCGACGTGAGGGCGCGCGATATTCTGCGCCTGCACGGGATTATGCTGTCGTACTCGCCGAACGGCGGCGGGTCTTTTAAGGACAGCGACAACGTGATTATGGAGATTGACGCGAGCGGAGCGCGGCGTGTTCGCTTTACGCCTACTCCCGCCGCGGACACCGCCGACACGATGGAACAGTTAATCCTCGCGTATATGGACGGCGCGACAGTTCCGCCGTCAATCGTCTGCTCTTGATACCGTGTTTTATTCTTGATTTCCTCTGCATACACCCGTTTGCGGACGGCAACGGCAGGATTTCCCGGCTTCTGTCGCTTCTGC
>JAITSR010000312.1 GCA_031287655.1 Clostridiales bacterium | reverse complement strand
CAGTATATCCTGCGCGACCTTCTGTCCGGCTCAGACGCCGCCAACCACGCGATAAACCGGTATGCGGAGCAGTACGCGATCGTCTCGAAGCCGGACGGCCACTATCGGATCGTCCTGATGAAGATCGACCGGTATCGGGCGTTTGTGCGGGGGAACGACTTGCCGAGCCGGAGCGTGATCCAGTTTGGAATCATGAACATCGCGGGGGAACTCTGCTCCGAGCGCTTTGTGACGGAGACGGTGGACACGGGGGAGGAAAACGGCCTCGCGCTTTTGATCTCGATGGAACGGGAGCCGGAGGGGATGGCGCGCGCGGAATGGGAGTCTTTTTTGTCGCCGGTCGCGGACGCGGTATGTTCCGCGTTCGGCTTTGGCATGAGTTTTATCGTAAGCCGCGACTGCGTGGGCCTGCACGAGCTGCACATCGCCTTTCGCGAAGCGAAGGACTTCGCGTTTTGCCGCGTCTTTCGCGGCGGGGGGACGGTGATTTTGGCGGATGAGGTCCGCTTTTCGGATCAGGAATACGTCTACCCGGCGGCGAGGGAAGGCGTGCTGGTCGACGCGCTGGTCAGCGGCAACGCGGCAAAGGCCAAGGAGGTCTTAACGTCAATTTTGCAAGACACGGAAAAACATCCGTATCCCGTGATTAACCTCGCGGTGGCGCGCCTCGCCCTGCTGTTTAGCACGCTCGCGAAGGAACGGCAAAAAAGCGGGCATTTTCAGCGGCTCGCGCAGGTCAATGACGAGATTCTTGCCGCGACGAGTCTGGACGACGCGACGGTCACGCATTTTTTGCGGGCGATCGACGAAATCGCGGAGACGACGGATGAAAAGCGCAGCTCACGGCACGCCGACTTAATCGCTCGCGTCAACCGGATGATCGAGGAGACTTACGGCGATCCGAATTGCAGCGTCGAGACGATCGCGCAGCGGATCGGAATGTCCTCCGCGCACATTGGCAGGATTTACAAGAGCAATACGATGCGCAGCATTTCCGAATCCATCTTTTTGTTCCGCATGAAAAGCGCGCGGTTGATGCTGCGCGAAAAGCGGCGGCTCTCCGTCTCAGCCATTGCGGAGAAGGTGGGCTTTACGAGCAGTTCCTATTTTTCCAAGACGTTCCGAAAAGAACACGGCATGACGCCAAATGAGTTTCGGTCCCGCGAGGCCGTGGGCGGCGGCGCGGCGGAGGGCGCGGCAGAGGGCGCGGGCAGTGAAGCCATAGACGGCGGCGCCGCAGAGGATGGCATGACCGTGGGCGGCGACGCGGCAAACACGGAAGGCGCGGCGGGCGCGGTGAGTACGGTGGGTACGGAAGGCGCGGCTTCTTATCAGGAGTAAAAAGGAGAACCCAAAATTGAGAAAACACTCGTCCAACATTGATATGACGACAGGCAGCCCGGCGCAAAAGATTGTGATGTTCTGCATCCCGCTGCTGCTGGGCAACATCTTGCAACAGCTCTATAACACGGTCGACTCGATGGTGGTCGGGCGGTTTATCAACAGCAACGCCCTCGCGGCGGTCGGTACCAGCACGCCGATCATCCATCTGATGGTATCCTTCTTTACCGGTCTTTCCGCGGGCAGCAGCATTCTTATTTCTCAGGAGATCGGCGGCAAGCGTTACGAGCAACTGAGCAAGGTGATCCATACGATTATCGCGCTGACGCTGAGCGTCGGAGGGCTGATTGCCGTCACCGGCGCCCTGTTGACGCCGGTGATTCTTAGGCTGCTCAATACGCCGGCGGATGTGTTCCGGCTGGCGCAGACCTATATGGTCGTCACGTTTATCGGGATTATCTCCCTTTTGGCCTTCAACCTGATCAACGCGATCCTGCACGGCGCGGGGGACGCGAAGTCCCCGTTTGTAATCCTTGTGATCTGCTGCGGGATCAATATCGCGCTCGATCTCTTTTTCGTGCTCGTCTGCGGCTGGGGCGTCGCCGGCGTCGCGTGGGCGACGGTGTTCGCGCAGACCTGTTCCGTGGTCTTTGGCCTGTGGAGAATCAACACGGGCGACTCGATTTTTCGAATCTCCGTATCCAAACTGCGGTTCCACAGGGACATCCTCCGCTCGATTCTGCGGCTGGGAATCCCGAGCGGGACGCAAAACGCGTTCAATTCGATTGGGGCGATTTTGGTTCAGGGCGTCATCAATAGCTTTGGGCCTGTAATTATGGCGGCGAACATCGCCGTGATTAAAGTGGATTCTTTTTGCACGATGCCGATTATGACGTTTGGCATGGCGACGACAGTCTTTGTCGGGCAGAATTTCGGGGCGGGCAAGCGGGAGCGGATTCGCGAGGGCGTGTACGCGGCGCTGATCCTGTCCGTCGGGATTTCGATCGTGATCTCTGTAATCCTGTTTTTCTTTGGGAATTACCCGCTCGCGCTTTTTACGGGGGAGCAGAGCGTCATTTCCGCCGGAATGGACAAGTTCCATCGGGTCGCGCCATTCTATTTTGGCATGGCCGTCTTTGGCGTGTTTGCCGGCGCGATCCGCGGGCAGGGGTATGCGGTCGCGCCTATGGTCATCGGTACCGTGACAATGTTTTTGGGACGCGTCCCCGTCGCTTTTTTGCTCTCCCGCGCGATCGGGGCGAACGGGATTCATTGGTCGCTCTCCGTTCAGTGGGCGTTCGAGGCGGTGATTATCGTATTCTATTACTATTTCGGCGGTTGGCAGAAACGGGCGGAGAAAAAGCGGCGGCGCCGTGAAAATGGCACCTAAATTTTTGTCAAAACAGCACCGATATGTTAAGTTGTGAGTATCTTAACATCATCGACAGCTTCCGCGCTCGCCTCATTCTACACGCTTCTCAATCCGGGGACCTGAACAGTCACTTGCCTTCCAACGAGCCTTTTCACGCAAACTCATCTTCATGCAAATTCATTATCCATTGCGGGATCGGTAAAGTCAATTGTATATTTATGATATTCTTGTGATCTTTGCGTA
>JAITSR010000394.1 GCA_031287655.1 Clostridiales bacterium | reverse complement strand
TTATATTTACCCGCGCCGAGGGGGCCGCTAACAAAATTGATTTTCAAACGTCCTTTTCATCCTCGTCGGCTTCTGGTAGAATCAACGAAAAAGAAATAAAAGTGTGCAAACGAGATGCCTAACAAGCCACCGTATACCATAACGGAAAAAGCCGCCGACTACATGGCGAAAATTGTCGAGACCGTGACCCGCCTTGAGTTCGGTACAGAGTTCAAGCGGGACATCAAATTACACCGTGAGAACCGTGTGCGGACGATTCACTCGTCCCTTGCCATTGAGGGAAACTCCCTCACGCTGGGAGAAGTAACCGCCGTTGTAGAGGGTAAGCTGGTCGCCGGCACACAGACGGAAGTCAAAGAGGTTAAGAACGCCTACGAAGCCTATGACAAGATAATGACATTTGACCCTTACAGTGTCCGCGACTTTCTGAAAGCTCACAAGCTGATGACGCAGGGCTTGGTAGCGGAGTCCGGTAAATTCCGCAGCGGAGACGTTGGCGTATTCGACGGCGGCGCGGCGATTCATATCGGAGCGCGTCCACAATTTGTGCATGGCTTGATAAAGGACTTGTTTGACTGGGCAAAAGGCTCGGAACTGCATCCGATCTTGAAAAGCGCGATTCTGCATTATGAGATCGAAACCATTCATCCTTTCGCTGATGGCAACGGACGTATGGGGCGGCTGTGGCAGACGCTCTTGTTGGCCCAATGGAATGTCATTTTCGCATGGATTCCGATGGAGTCACTGGTATATGAAAAAAGGCCGCAGTATTATCTGTCACTTCATCAGGGGCAGCAGGTAAATGACTCAAGCGGCTTTATTGAATTTACGCTTTCTGCTATTTTAGCAGCTGTTAAAGCACAGAGTGAGCACAAGGTCGAGCACAAAGTCGAGCACAAGGTCAGGCATAGAGTCGTATCCATGCCGGAAACAATGTTTGCCGTGTTGAACGCAATCGGCGTCAAAGAACTTACGCGCAATGAAATTTTTGCCGCCATTGGAATGAATAATAATTTTCGCGCTTTCAAGCGAAATGTCGAACCGCTTATTATTGACGGCTATGTTGAAATGACAGTACCGGATAAACCGAGCAGCCGACTGCAAAAGTACAGGCTGACGGACAGCGGCAAAGCGGTTGTCAGCAAGAGACGGCAATAAAGCGGACTACGCCCGCAACCCAGTCGGCGCGGCGCTCCAAATGTCGGGCCGCGCCTATCACGCGCCTAAATACCCAGCTCGCCCGCGGCGGCGAGCAGCTCGCTTGAACTTAGCGTCGTCACACGCCCCGCCGCGTACTGCGCGTCCACCCACTCCTTGAGCCGCGTGACGCGCGGGTCGTCCTTCGTCAGCCTCGCGCCGCCGTATAGGTTGCGCGAAGCCCACATCGCGATGCCCGCCGCGCCGGATGTCGCCGTGATTGCCACCGTCGGCGGGCTTTTCAGCAGCGTCGCCGTGTCAAAGACATTGTAGATTTCCTCGTCCTTCAAAATGCCGTCCGCGTGGATTCCCGCCTGCGTCATGTTGAAATCCGCGCCGACAAACGGCGTCTTGGGCGGGATCGGATAGCCGAGCTCCTGTTCGTAATAGTCCGCGATGTCTCGGATCACGGTCGTGTCCATGCCGTCGAGCGTCCCGCGCAGCTGCGCGTATTCAATCACCATCGCCTCGAGCGGCGTGTTCCCCGTGCGCTCCCCGATCCCGAGCAGCGAGCAGTTGACGCCCGCCGCGCCGTACAGCCACGCCGTCGCGGAGTTCACGACCGCCTTGTAAAAGTCGTTGTGTCCGTGCCACTCGAGCTGCTCCGGCTCAAGGCCCGCATAGTTGCGCAGCCCGTAGATGATCCCCGGAATCGACCGCGGCAGCGACGCGCCGGAGTACGGAATACCGTAGCCGAGCGTATCGCACGCGCGCACCTTGATAGGGATGCCGCTCTCACGCGAGATGTTGTTCAGTTCCCCGGCGAACGGTACGACAAAGCCGTAAAAATCCGCGCGCGTGATATCCTCAAAGTGGCAGCGCGGGCGGATGCCGATCGAGAGCGCGTCCCGGACGATCGTAAGATAGTCCTCCATCGCCTGTCTGCGCGTCTTTTTCAGCTTGTTGTAGATGTGGTAGTCCGAGCAGCTCACGAGGATGCCGCACTCCTTTAGCCCCATGCCCTTCGCGAGTTCAAAGTCCCTTTTGTGCGCGCGGATCCAGCCCGTGATTTCCGGGAACGGCAGCCCGAGGTCTTGGCACTTGCGAATCGCCTCTTTGTCGCGCTCGCTGTAAAGGAAAAATTCCGACTGGCGGATTTTGCCGTTCGGCCCGCCGAGCTTGGCCAACAGCTTGAACAACTCGACGATCTGGTCGGGCGCGTAGGGCGCGCGGCTCTGCTGCCCGTCGCGGAACGTCGTGTCCGTGATCCAGATGTCCTCCGGCGGGTCAATCGGGTTGACGCGCTGGTTAAACGTACATTTGGGGATTTCCGTATATGGGAACATCTCCCGATACAGATGCGGATCCTCGCGATCCTGCAAGCTGTATCTGTACTCGGATTCCATCAGCATTTTGCGCTGCTTGTCAAAATAGATCATTTCCCGGCTGCCCCCCTTTGCGGAACGGGACCGCTTTTAGCGGACCGTCACGAGTTCATATTCCTGCCTGCCAAGGCCGAGCTTCTCGAGCGCGTCCAATTGAATAAACGGGTTTTTGCCGTGCAGCCGCTCCAGAAGATGCCCCGTCGCGCCGAGCTCCGAGCCCGAAGGCGCGCCCTGCCGGATAAAGTTCTCGACCTTGATCGCGTCCAGCGACGCGCGCTCGACCGCAACGATGTCCGTCGACGCCATCACGCCGATGTCCGGCACGAGAGACGGCGTCGACATGCCCCAGCAGTCGCACACCGCCGTGATATTCATCAGAAAGTTCACATAGTAGGCGCTGTTCGGCGCGAACGTGTCGAGTACGGATTGGGTGCAGAGCGCCATGCCCGTTTGGAACCAGTCGAAGTTGCTGTCGTCGAGGCTGAGCGCGCCGGTCGGACAGACCTTCACGCAATGCTGGCAGAACGTGCAGTGGTGGAAGTTCACCTCATATTTGCCGTTTTCATCAAAGCTGTTCGCGCCGTGGTTGCAGCTCGCGACGCACTTGTCGCAATGGACGCACTTCGACTCGTCCCACGGGATGCCGCCCTCGAGGCGATGGATTTGACCGCGGGTCCTGTCCGTCACGCAGCCCATCGCGATATTTTTGACCGCGCCGCCAAAGCCGCAGCAGCCGTGGCCTTTCACATGCGAGAGGTCGATCAGCACTTCCGCGTCGTGGATATAGCCCGCGACGTCGACGTTTTTGAACGTCTGAAAATCCACTTGCTTTTCGTAGAAATACTTCCCCGTAAAGCCGCACGCGTCGAGGATCGGCACGCCGAGAAATTCCTCCGTGTAGCCGCGCGCTCGGGCGCTGTCGATCTCCTGATCGGTGATATAGAGCTTTTCCGCGCCATACGCTTTGAGCCGGTCCGTCAGAATCTTCACGAACAGCGGGTGGATCGTCGTAAAACCGGCGTTCCGGCCGACGTGCATCTTGATCGCCGTGACCTTGCCGTTGACGATTTCCCGCAGGCCGCTCTTGTCGAGCAGCCGCTCAAAGCGCGCCGGGAGCGTCTGCTCCACCTCATAGGCGCTAAAGTCCAGCGGGGCGTACAATACATGCGGTTTCACATTCTGGTTCACATTCGGGTTTGTTGCCATTTCGTCCTCCATTTTTCTGTGATTCTATATGTGTTGCGTTCTCAACCGGCGGTACTATAACCGAATAACGCCGGGAAGAACACAGATATTGCGGTTACGGCCGTCGCGGAAATCAGGCCGCCAAGAAAAGCGCAGAGCAGCGACTTCTTAAAATTGAAGCCCAAAAACGCGGCCGCGGCGCTCCCCGTCCAGAGACCGGTCATCGGCAGCGGGATCGCGATGAACAAAATCAGCCCGATTTCCTTATAACGCTCGATTTTTGCCGAGCCTGCGCGCACCTTGCGGTCGATAAAGCGCGTAAAAAAATCGAGGCGGCGGAATTTTCGCAAGAAGCCGAGTATTCCATTAAAAAACAAAAGCACAAAAGGCACCGGCAAAAGGCTCCCCAAAAGACTCACAAACATCACGGGCAGCGGCGGGAGCTCCATCGCCCAGATTCCGAGCGGGATTGCCGCGCGCTGTTCCGTCAGCGGAACCGCGGAACCAAAAAATACACCCCAAAAACCAAGTTCCCGCAAAAACGCGACTACACCCTGCATACAGCCACCTTACCCTCCAATGATCCGTCCTTAACCGGTCAGCAATTCCAAAGTAGTATATACTGAATCGGTGAAAATGTAAAATGAAATGATGCGCGGCGCCGCGCATCAGAGCGGGAGAAGCAGGGCTGCGAGCGCGCCGAGCAGGACTGCGAATGAAAACTTCACGGCGCGGCCTCCGGCCGCGGTGAAAAAACGGACGGCCCGCGGCGGGCCCGCCCGATTTGAGTTGGCGTCGGCGGCAGGGTCGGCAGCGGGGCCGGTGGTGTGGTCAGTGGCGGGGTCGGCGGAGCGGGTGGCGGACCCTGCGGTGTGATCTGCGGCAGAGCCGGTTTCGGCGCGCGGCCCGTAGGGCAGCAGGGTGCGGTGCAGCAGGCAGGCGTACATATGTCGCCCCAGTTCCGCGAGACCGGAGATGAGCCGTCGATGCGCAATCGCGACGGCGAGCGCAAGCAGGCCGCCAAAGACAAACGAGTACAGGAGCGTCCGAAGTACGAAGCCCGCGCCCATCAGGCTGCCGACGGTCATCAGCAGTTTGATGTCCCCCGCGCCGAGCGCGCGCAAACAAAACAGCGCGACAAGCAACGCAAACGGCAACGCAAAACCGAGCGCCGCGTCACACAGCGCGGCGCTTGCCGCTTCCGCAGAAAAACCGCGCGCCCCCGGGGTAAACCCCGCGAGCGCGTTTAGCGCAAATCCCGCAAGCGCGGTGAAGATCAGCGGCCTATTGCCGATCTTCGCCGCGCGGTGGTCGCTCCAAGCCGCGTAGATCACGGCGAACAGCAGTGCGCAAATTTTGAGGATGTCTGTGATCTTTTCCATTCCCACAGCATAGCAGGAATATTTTGTAAATAATAGGCTAAAACGAAAATTTTTCCGTCCGCGATCCGATCCGTTATGGCATCTGTTATTCGGTCTTGCCCACGGTCGCGATAAACTCGTCGTACTGCCGCTGCGCCTCGTCGATCACCTTCTGCAGGCCGTTCGCGTACATCTTGTCGTTCATCTCTTTTAGCGTCGCGGCCACATCGGGCGAGACGCCGGCCTTCAGGATCGGCGCGTACTGCGTGCGCACCGCCTCAACCGCCGCGTACTCTGTCGTGATATTCGCCATGTCGACATAGAAGCCGAGGATTTTGCTCTTGCGCGCCGCCTGATTGTATTCGCGCAGCTCCGTGTAACGGTCTTCTTTCTCGTTGTACCAGAGCGTGTTCAGGAACATGTTGCCAAAGAACGTCTCAAAGCCATACGCATAGCCTGTGTCGTTCTTGCTGGACGCGCCGGGAGGGAGTTCAAATTTCCCATCAGCGTTCGTCACATGGTGCTTGCCCTCAATGCCGGAGTTGAACATGTCGACATATTCTTTGTCCGTGTGGAACAGGTTAATCAGCATCATCGAGCGTGCCGGATCGAGTGCTGTGCGCGGGATACAGGTCAGCGCCGTCGTGTTTTGGTAAGTGTTCATGATCGGGCCGGTCGCTCTCCAACGGTAAAAATCCGTGCCATAGCCTGACTGATACGAACTCAGCGTCGTCGGCGCGCCGCCGCCGCCGATAAGCCATGTCTTGCCCGCGCGGAAGATGTCCCCGCCGCCGGTCGTCGTCGTCGCGGCGTCCGGATTGATCAGGCCTGTATCCTGCCAGCGCTTGAGCGTCTGGTAACGGTCGAGGTCCCACTCCGTCTCATAGTGGTTCAGCACCTTGTCCTGCTCCAAATCGACGAGCAAAAGGTTTACCGCGCCGTTCAGTTCCTCATACTTTGTCAAATTGTCTTTGATCGCGTCCGTCGCCCATTCCGTATGGATACCGGAACCTGTTGAGACATAATAGGGCGTCATTTCCGGGTGCGTCTCCTTGATCTTTAACAGATAGGGCTCCAGATCCTGCAATGTCACGAGCGTTTCGACGTCGAGCCCGATCTCGTCCGCAATGTCTTTGCGGAAATACCACGCCTCGCACTGAGCGGTCTGCTTTTCACAGGGGACGCCGTAGAGCACGCCGCCGATCTTCGGCGCGTCGATCAATCCGGGAGTGTTGATCTCCATCTGCTCCGCCGCGCCCTGTCCATACTGCGCAAAGAGATCGTTCAGGGGATGATAAACGCCGTTCGCGGCGTTTGTGTAATACCCGCGGTTCGCCTGATCAAACGCGAGGTCGACCTGCTCGCCCGCCGAATAGATCAGCGGCATCTTCGTGTTCCATTCGCTGCTTTGAATCGGGACGATTGTTAGCGTGCAGTTCAGCTTTTCCGTGAGATACGCGTCCATCGCGGCCTGAACAGTCGCGCTGTCCGTCTGCTCCGTTGCGGCGATGTAGTAAACCAGAGAGAGCGGCGCGAGTTCCGCCGCCACCGGCTGATCTTCCGCCGCGGCAGCCGCCGTGGTCGTCGCTTCGGCAGCGGCGCCGCCCGCCGTAGTCGCCGCCGCGGTCGTTGCGGCCGCAGCCTCCGTCGTGGCCGCCGCTGCGGTCGTCGCGGCCTGTGCCGTCGTGGCCGCCGCGGTCGTCGTCTGCGCGCCGCCGGAACCGCAGCCCGCGAGCGCCGAGAGTGCGACGAACAAAGCCAAAAGAACCGGAATTACCTTTTTCATGCCAAACCTTTTCTTGTCGCCATTTTTCATGCTGATACTTTCCTCCTTTTTTATGTTCCCCTCTTGTATCTTCTGCGTGGGTACGGTCAGCCTTTCACCGCGCCCACAGTCAGACCACTGATAAAATACCGCTGAAAAAACGGATACGCGAGGACGACAGGGCCGATCGCGACGACCGCCATCGCCATCCGCAGCGTTTCGGAGGGCATTTTCGCAAGCATTGTCATCATCTCCTCGGACGTCATCGTACCTGCGGCGATGTTTCGCTGCATCTCCTGCAAATTCAAAAGCGCGCGCATCATCACAAATTGCAGCGGATAAAGGTTCTTGTCGCTGATGTAGAGCAGCGCGCGGAACCAGTCGTTCCAATAGCCAAAGAGCGCAAAGAGTCCGATCGTCGCGAGCATTGGCAAAGAGAGCGGCAGCACGATACGAAACAAAATCCGATACTCGCCCGCGCCGTCGATCCGCGCCGATTCAATCAGCGACGGCGGCACGCTCAGGCGGAAAAATGTCCGCGCGATGATGATGTAAAACGCGCTCCCGAACGCCGGGACGATCAGCGACCAGATGGAATCACGCAAATGTAGGACGCTGACGTTGATCAGATAGCTTGACGTCAGGCCGCCGCTGAACAGCATTGTGATCACGACGAGCATTGAGAAAAAGTTGCGGAACGGAAAGTCCATGCGCGAAATCGGATAGGCGTACAGCACGGTCACAAGCAGATTCCCGACCGTCCCGAGTATGACGACGAACAGCGTCACGGAATAGGCGCGGACGATCACGTCCGGCTTTTGGAACAGGAAGCGGTACGCCTCAAACGTGAGCTCACGCGGAAAGAACTGATAGCCGTCCCGGATCAGCGTCTGCTCCGGCGTGACGGAGACCATGATCAGGAGCAGGAGCGGGGCGAGGCACGCGAGCGAAAACGCCGCGAAAACGAGGTGCAGCGCCGCGTTCACGTACCACGGGACGCGGTTCAGGATTCTGTTCGTATTCACGCGCCTGAGCGACGCGGATGCGGCGGATTCCGTTGACATACGATAACCATTCCTTCCTTTCAAATCCTTTTAAATCAACTACGCCTAAAAAAGCGCTTGGGACCTGTCGATTTTGCGGACGACAAAATTTGCGAGAATCACGGTCGCCGCCCCGACAAACGACTGGAATACACTCGCCGCGGACGACATGCCGATATTGTTCAACTGAACCAACGCCCGGTACACATAGGTGTCAATCACGTCCGTGACCTCATAGAGCATTGTGGAATTCATCGGCACCTGATAAAACAGCCCGAAGTCCGCCCGGAAGATATTGCCGAGCGCGAGCAGGAACATGATGACCATCGTCGGTGTGAGCTGCGGGATTGTAATGCGCCAAATCTGATCCCACTTTCCCGCTCCGTCAATGACCGCGGCCTCATAGAGCTCCTTGTCGATGCCCGCGATCGACGCCAGATACACGATGCTCTGATAGCCGAGCAGCTTCCACCAATGTGTGATCGGCAGGATGAAAGGCCAGTACTTTGCCTCGTAGTACCAGTTGACCGTCGGCAGACCGAGGCTCGAAAGCGCTTTGTTAAAAAAGCCGTATTGCGGGTTGAGGAAGCCGTAGACGAGGTAGGCGACGACGACCATCGACAGAAAATAGGGCAAAATGATCAGCGTCTGATAGACTTTGGTCGCGCGCGGCTGCCAGATTTCGCGCATGAGAATCGCGATCCCGACCGCGAGAAACACGTCGAATATGATGAACAGCAAATTATAGAGGATTGTGTTCCGTGTGATCCGCCACGCGTCCGTCGTCGCAAAGAGGAATCTGAAATTTTCGAGCCCGACGAACGGACTTTTGAGAATACCGAGCTGATAATTGATTTTCTTGAACGCGATCGTCACGCCGAACATCGGCAGATAGTGAAACAGAAAAAAGACGGTAAGCCCCGGAAGCAGCATGATCAGCAGCGCCCGAAACTTGTAGCAGTCACTCAGGAATGACGCGAACTTCGTTTTGCGGGGCGGAGCGGCAGACTGCCGTGGCATAGCGTTGCCGGGATTCTGTTCCATGAGACCCTCCTTGTTTGCGTGAAGTCATGACAAACTGTACTACACGATGAATACCAAGTGAAACACCGCAATGATATAGCGTACTAAATGTTATGTCAATAAGCTATTTGTGTTATATTTACAGGGAAAATATAAAATAATATCCGGTCTACTCGATTGGGAACTCCGCGCGGTTCAGCTCCATTGCGTAGCCTTCGAGAAACGCCCGCACATAGCGGCACATGCGCCCGTGCAGCCGCAGCCCCGCGCGCGTATGAAAGTTGGGCCCGCTCGCCGCGAACCGCGCGTAAGTCCGCAGGATCCGCTCGTATGCGCTGTCAAAGTCAAAAACCGGCTGTCCCGCCTCCGTAAAACAGTCCCATACCAGACTCATCGCGCCCGCCTCGTCGAGCAAGTCCGCATCCATCAGAATCCGCGTTTCCGGCGGCAGCTCGCCGTTTCCGAGCTGCTTGTCCGAGTGCGCCGCAATCACTTCCGCGACCGCCTGCGCGCAAGCGCACAGACCTTCCGAGGTTGTGGTCCCCTCGTCGGCGAAGGGCCGATTTTGCCGCGCGTATTCCAAAAAAATCTCCGCGCCGATCTTCGCGTGGCCTTTGCCCGCGACGCAGTACCCGACGTCGTGAAAGATCGCGGCCGCCGTGAGGATTTCAGCGTCGCCGACGGCGTTTTTATTGTCACTGCCGCAGACGGCGCTCTCCGCCTCAGCCGCTCTGATCCGCAGCGCCCATTCCAGCACCCGTTCGGTGTGTCCGAAGCGGCTGCGAAAGACATATGGCTTGCCGCTTTTATCAAGGGATGCGACAGTGGCGAGGCGCGCCTTCACATATTCCAACATTTGTGCGAACCTCGGGTCGGCGCGGACCGCGTCGATGTGCCGTTCGGGTTTGCCTGTATTATCCATATCGTCCATATCATTCATGTTGATTGAATCCGCCATCCGTGTGACCATCCGAGCGACCCTGTTTGACTCTGTTCGCCGCCTCTATTATACTGTATTTTATGCTGTGACGCTACGGATTGGCGTTGTTTTCAAATAAACACAGATGATGATGCAGAGGGAAGGAAATGGGGACGGTCTATGATGAGGATATGGAATCACAATACGCGCAGCAGCGCAAACACAGATGACGCGGCCGGCGCGGCGCCCACAGGCGGCGCGATAACCACAGCCGGCGCGGCGGCGGCGGCCGGAGTTACGGCCGAGGGCGCTTCCCAGCCGGAGGAGACGCAGCGCGTCCCGCTCCGCTCCGAAATCGCCGCCGAATACAAATGGCGGTTGGAGGACATCTTCACGGACGATGAAAGCTGGGCGCGCGAGCGCGCGGAGCTCGCCGCAGAATTTCCGAAGCTCGCGGCGTTTCACGGCGCGCCGGCCAAAAGCGCCGCGGCGCTGCTCGCCTGCCTCAAGGCGCAGGACGCGTTCTTCTCCCGCTGCGAGACGCTCTACGCCTACGCGAAAATGCGCCGCGACGAGGACAACGCGAACGACAAATATCAGGCGTTCACCGACATCGCGATGTCCCTTATTACAGAAGCGCTCGCGGCGGCTTCCTATATTGTCCCGGAAATCCTCGCGGCCGGACGCGCGCGCATTGACGCGTATCTCGCCGAAAGCGCCAAAAGCGCCGACACCGCCGAACTTGTAACGTATGCCCACTATTTCGACGACCTGTTCCGGCAGCAGGAGCATATCCTCCCGGAGCGCGAGGAGGCGATCCTCGCGCTTGCTGGCGACCCGCTTGGCGCGGCTGACGACATCTACACGATGTTCACAAACGCCGATCTGAAATTCCCCGACGTCAAAGACGAACGCGGCAACCTTGCGGAGCTCTCGGAGGGCCGCTATGTCCGTTTCCTCGAAAGCGGCGACCGGGGTGTCCGGGAGCGCGCGTTTCACACGCTCTACGATACCTATTCAACGTATCGCAACACGCTCGCCGCGTCGCTGTCCGCAAGCGTGAAAAAGGAGCGTTTCCTGTCGAACGTGAGAAAATACGGTTCCGCGATTGAAATGAACCTCGACGCGGACCGCGTCCCCGTTGCGCTCTATGACCGTCTGATCGAGGCTGTCGACGGCCATCTCGGCCTGCTGCACCGCTATCTGCGCCTGCGAAAGCGCGCGCTCGGCCTTTCGGAGCTCCGCATGTACGATCTCTACACGCCGATCGTACCCGCCGCCGACCGCCGCATCGCCTACGAGGACGCCGTCTCCCTTGTCAAGGAGGGGCTCTTGGCGCTCGGCCCGCGCTATTCCGCCGACCTTGCCCGCGCGCTCTCGTCCGGCTGGATCGACGTCTTTGAAAACGTGAACAAGACCCGCGGCGCGTACAGTTGGGGGACGTACCGCTCGCACCCGTATATTCTGTTGAATTATCAGAGCCGTATCGACGATGTACTGACACTCGCGCACGAGATCGGCCACTCGATGCACTCCTACTACACGAACCGGACGCAGCCGTATATCTATTCCGAATACAAGATTTTCGTCGCGGAGGTCGCGTCGACCGTGAACGAGAGCCTGATGTTGAACTATTTGATCGGCGCGGCGAAGGACGAAACCGAAAAGGCGTACCTTTTGAACCGGCAGCTTGAGACGATCCGCGGGACGCTGTTCCGGCAGACGATGTTCGCGGAGTTCGAGCGCACGGTCCACAAAAAGGCGCAGGAGGGCGAGGCGCTGACGCCGGACACGCTGTCCGAGGTCTACAAAGCGCTGAACGACAAGTATTTTGCGAAGGAAGTCGCCGTTGACGGGCGGATTGCGCTCGAGTGGGCGCGCATCCCGCATTTTTACCGCCCGTTTTATGTGTATCAATACGCGACCGGAATCTCCGCGGCGATCTTTTTGACGGAACGCATCCGCGCCGAGGGCCGGGAGGCGGTTGACCGCTACATGGAGTTTCTTTCGAGCGGCGGAGGCGATTACCCGCTTCTTCTGCTTTCGCGCGCGGGCGTCGACTTGACCTCTCCCGCGCCGGTTGAGGGCGCGATGCGGGCCTTTGAGGCCGCACTTGCCGAACTGGAAAAACTCGTGTAGGCCAAAAAGCGCGTAGGGCTCGTATAAACTGAAAAGGACACAGGTCTATACGGGGCGAAAAAAACACATGGAAGGCTTACGGGGCGGAAAGGATCGGGAGGGCGAATGGCCGAGCAATCAAAGAACGGCGGGCGGCAGCCGCAGGACCGGCGCGAGAATCGGGCGGCGGGGGGCGACGACCCTAAGGGCTGTCTCAAAATCGTCGCCGCGGTCGTCGCGGTCGTGGGGATTTCGCTGCTGATTATCTATTTTGCCCCAAAGATCACATTCCCGGAGATGCCGGGGCTGGGCGGACGCTCCGGCGGAACCGGGGGCGCGGAGAGAAGCGCGTCGTCCGACGCTGCGGGTGGTTCGGGCGCGCCCTCAACCGCGACCGCCGGAGCGGGAACCACGGCGCGCTCCCAAACCGACGCGGCGGACAAAACCGCCGACGAGGATGTGGACGCTTCTGCGCCCCCGCCCGGGTCCGTCGGGGATCAACAGACCGCGCAGCCCGCGTTTGACGAACGGACGAAGGCTGACTATCAGGAACTGTACGCCGCGCATGATAAGTTTGCCGCCGCCGTCGAGGGTTTTTTGAGCGGCGAGGTCGGCGAGAGCGCGCTTCGAGAGGCTTGTGAGGAGGCAAACGTCTGGTTTTTGGAAGCGTCCGGGAGGCTGAACTACGGCGCGGACGAGGATCAGCGCTCATTTCTCTATCTGTTTCAGGCTGCCGCGATGTCGGATCAGATCGCGTCCGGCGCGGTTCTGCGATACCTCGACGCGGGGGAATTGGGACCGCT
>JAITSR010000392.1 GCA_031287655.1 Clostridiales bacterium | reverse complement strand
AAATGAAATTGGTGAGTTCTTCCTGACAGGAGCGGACGCTACTGCCTGCATAAAATCAACCAGCTATAATTTAGCCAAGGCGGGTTATACAGTTTCCGTCTTGTCAGATTGTATTACCAGTTATGACAAAAGAAAAATCGATGAAATGTTACGTTATTATGAAAACAAAGGTTGTAAAATCATTAGCTCAAACGACTTGTCGTGACATTTGAGCAGGCTTGGTCAAACCGAGTTTTATGAGCGGAGGAATTGAGATGCCCTCAAAACCAACAGCAATCCATTTTGGTATGCCCACGCTGATTGAAAGTCCTTCGCTGGAGCAGAGTCTATCACTCTGCGCGGAGTTGGGGCTTGATTTTGTGGAAATCAATATGAACTTGCCGGAGTATCAGACGCATAGACTCGACGCGCCCGCTGTTTGCAGAATGTTGGGTAACGCCGGGAAATACATCACCATTCATTTGGACGAAAACTTTAACGTCTGCGATTTCAACGAGGGCATAGCCGACGTGTATTTGCGAAGCGCCCTGCAAACGATTGATTTCGCAAAAGAGGTAAACGCGCCGATTATCAATATGCATATGGCTGACGGCGTGTATTTTACCCTGCCGGAAGGAAAGATTTATCTATTTGAGCGTTATCAAGAGCAATATTTGGATAAACTGCTCCGTTTCCGCGACGCTTGCGATAAAGCCATCGACGGCGCCGGTGTCGCCATCTGTATCGAAAACTGCGGGGCTTATCACGGATTTCAGCGGAAGGGCATTGACCTCTTGCTTGAAAGCGGCAATTTCGCGCTGACCTATGACGTCGGCCACGATTTTTGCGCCGGGAACGGAAACGAGGCGTTTATACTTGAAAGAGCCGCTAAACTTCGGCATATGCATGTTCACGACGCGATTGGCGATAAAAACCATCTGCCGCTTGGCGACGGGGCTATGGATATACAAGGCAAACTGGCGTTAGCGGCAAAATATGGCTGCCGTTGCGTATTGGAGACGAAAACGACTGAAGGGTTACGGAAATCCGCGGTATATATAATGGGAGAAAAACATATGTCACGGTTCTGCTGAACGTTGGCAACAAAATTCACAATTTGCAACTCATAATTTAGAATTATTATTCATGCTTACCATGCTGAGGCTGACCTTTTCGCGCTCCCGGTCGATCTTTGCGACCCATACCTTAACCGTATCGCCGACCGCGACGACCTCGCCCGGATGCTTGATATACCGGTCCGCGAGCATGGAAATGTGAACCAGCCCGTCATTTTTTATGCCGATGTCCACAAACGCGCCAAAATCGACGACATTGCGGACCGTGCCCGCAAGCTCCATTCCGACGGCGAGGTCCTCAATTGACTTTACCTGTCGGCTGAACACGACTTCCGGCGCGTCGTCACGCGGGTCGCGCCCCGGTTTTTCAAGTTCGGCAAGGATGTCAAGCAGTGTCGGCAGCCCGACGCGGAGTTCGTCCGCCAGCGCGGCCGGGTCCTCGTCTGCCCTGTCGGCGACCGCCGCCGCGATCGCGTAGGACTCCGGGTGGACGCTCGTCGCGTCGAGCGGGTTTTTGCCCCCGCTGATCCTAAGGAAACCCGCGCACTGTGAAAACGCTTTTTCGCCGAGTTTCGGCACCTTTTTGAGCTGTCTGCGGTCGGTAAAGCCGCCGTTCGTCTCGCGGTACGCGACAATATTCTTCGCGACCGCCGCGTTGATTCCGGCGATGTAGGTCAACAGGCTCGCGCTCGCGGTGTTCAGGTCGACGCCGACGCGGTTCACGCAATTCTCGACCGACGCCGTCAGCGCCTTGTCAAGCTGGCCCTGATTCAAATCGTGCTGGTATTGCCCGACGCCGATGCTTTTCGGCGGAATTTTCACAAGCTCCGCGAGCGGGTCCTGCAGCCTGCGCCCGAGGGACATCGCGCCGCGCGTCGTCACGTCCAAATCCGGGCATTCCTCGCTCGCGAGTTTGGACGCGGAATAGACCGACGCGCCCGCCTCGTTGACGATCGTATACTTGACCTCCGGGAACGTCTTTTGCAGAAAGTCGGAGACGACGTCCTCCGTTTCGCGCGAGGCCGTGCCGTTGCCGATTACGACGACGTTGATCCGGTGCTTTTCAATCAGGTTCCGCAGCGCGGAGACCGTCCCCGCGACATCATTTTTTGGCGCGGTCGGGTAGATCGTCGTGTAGTCAAGCAGCTTGCCCATGTCGTCGAGCACCGCAACCTTACAGCCCGTGCGGAAACCGGGGTCTATCGCGATCACGCGGGCGTTTCTGACCGGGCGCGCCATCAGCAGGCGCTCCGTGTTCCGCGCGAAAATCCGGATCGCGTCCGCCTCGGCGCGTAAGGTGAGCTCGCCGCGAATCTCGCGCTCCAAAGACGGCGCGATCAGGCGCTTATAGCTGTCCGTGGCCGTGGATTGGAGCAGGTCCGAAAAGATAGACCGCCGTTTTATCACCTCGCGGGAAATCCGCGCCGCAAAAAAGTCCGCGTCCGTCTGCAGTCTGACGTGCAGTTTTTTTTCCTTTTCGCCGCGGTTGAGCGCGAGGACGCGGTGATTCGGGATTTTCGCGGCGGCCTCGGAAAAGTTGCGGTACATCTCGTAGACGTTTTTTTCGACCTTGGCCGCCGTGACTGCCGGGCTGGCGGGGGATTTGGCCGCGTCCGCCGCGCCTGTTGCGGCCGCCGCTTCCGCAGACTCGCTCACTAGCAGGCCGCGCGCGCGGGTGAGATTGCGGAGCGCGGCGATCAAATCCGCGTCGTCAGCAATGCGCTCGGCGATGATGTCGCACGCCCCCGCGATCGCTTCCTCTGCGGTCTCCACGCCGCGCTCCGCGCTGATATACGGCGCGGCGTGGTCCAGCGGGTCGCCGCTCGTAAATTCCTGCGCCCAGATGATGTCGGCGAGCGGCTCAAGCCCGCGCTCTCTGGCCTTTGACGCGCGGGTCGCGCGCTTTTGCTTGAACGGCTTATACAGGTCCTCAACGCGCTGCAGGACCACGGCCTTTTCGATCTCGGCGGCCAGCTCGGGCGTGAGCTTGCCCTGCTCGTCAATCAGGCGCAGCACTTCCGCTTTGCGGGCTTCTAAATTTTTAAGGTAAAGCAGCCGCTCATCCAAGTCGCGGAGCGTGACGTCGTCAATCCCGCCCGTCGCCTCTTTGCGGTACCGGGCAATAAAAGGGATCGTGTTGCCGTCCTCTATCAGCGCGACGGCCGCGGCGGCTTGCGCGGGCGTGATCTTGAGCTCCGCGGCAAGCAGCGCGGGTATGTTCAGAAAACTGTCATTTTGCCGATCGGGTATATTCATCATATTGTTATTATAGCGGGATCGGTCTTTCAATTCAACCAATCCGTCATCAATTCAGAGCGCAATAAAATACTCGTGCGATGTAATGATTGCGCTCTCCGGTATCAAAATTCACGCTTTTTGTAAAACGCCAGCGATAAACGATACGACGCGAAGATAACGATAGCCAACGCGGCGATAGAGATAGCGGCAAGCAGAATACCGTTTTTCCCGATTGTTTCCGCAACCGCGACGAAAGATTCATAAATCGCGCTATGCTTGAGGTTGTTCGCCGCGCCCAAAATCACGACATAGCCGGACGTCAGCGCGACAAAGGGTACAAAGGTGAAAAATTTCGCCTTTGCGTAGCCCAATTTGAAGAAGAAAGGCAGTTGAATCGCCTGA
>JAITSR010000385.1 GCA_031287655.1 Clostridiales bacterium | reverse complement strand
GGAAGTCACTACGGAAGTTAAACTTGCATCAGTAAAACTAAATGCCTTGATGGAATATTGCGCGACTGCAAGAAGCAGAAAAGAGATGCAAATGTTTTGCGGCATAAAGACCGATGAGTATTTTCGCAAGAGCATCGTAAATCCTATGATCGCGCTTGGTCTGATTCGCATGACGATTCCTGATAAACCGAACAGCCGCAATCAGAGGTACGTCCGCGTCTGACGGCGGCCTTGTGTACGCCGTCAGAATTTCGCGCAAAGCGCCGCTCCGGCGAGGTTTAAGCCCCGATTCCGAGTTTTGGAGCCCATTGATGGCCAACGGCGGCCGCTGATGGCCGCCGATCCTAAAAAATTTCAGCGCATGTATTGACAATTCATTGTAGAAGTTGTATTCTTACCGCATAAATAGTTTGAAGTTGCACAAAACAATAGGATTTTTGAAAACAGGGAGAGTGCAGATAAGTATACTTTATTGCACTGTCAGGATTTGGGAATTTTGAACTATATGTGGTAGGCGTGATCAAGAAGCACTACAGGATATGGTAGCGGTTTCGGGTAAAAAAAGAGTGCAATAAAGTATACTTATCTGCACTTTTGTCCAACACCGCGAGATCAGCGGGATTCGCTGCAATTCTGCGCAAGGATTGAATGAATTTCTAAAAAAAGAAGGTGGGAAAGTTTGTTCGGTAATTCAAGGTTGTTATCACAGCTGCACATGCTTCCGTTTGGTTCAAAGGAATGGCGGAAGCTGCTCGTAAAGCTTGTCTGGAAGTACAAATGGATCTATCTTTTTATGGTGGCCCCGGCCTTATCTTTAGTTATTCTGTTTCGGTATATGCCAATGCCTGGCATCATGCTGTCTTTTGAAACGTTCAAGCCCTCATTTGGAAAATCCGGGATCTATGATTTTCTCTTTTCCAGTAAATGGGTCGGATTCCAGCAATTTCGGCGTATGCTGAATGAAGCGGACTTTTGGAGGGCGTTTTGGAATACAATTATCATATCGCTGATGAAGCTGCTCATCGGCTTTCCGTTCCCGATCATCCTTTCCCTCATGATCAACGAGGTGCGTCAGCGCCGTTATAAAAGATTCCTCCAAACCGTATATACCTTTCCCCACTTCTTATCATGGGTCGTCGTAGCCGGTATCGCGCTGAATTTGTTCGGGGATTCCGGCGCAGTGAAAAAGGTATTCATGATTTTTGACCCCAGTCTTAGAGACACTTGGAATTTTCTCTATAATTCGAGCGTGTTCCGGTGGTTTTTAGTCGTGCTCGATATATGGAAAGAGGCGGGGTGGGGTACGATCCTGTACCTTGCGGCCATTGCGGGGATTGACTTGTCGCTGTATGAAGCCGCGACCATGGACGGCTGCGGCCGGATCAAGCGGATTTGGCACATCACGATGCCGGGTATCATCAGCATGGTCGTCATCCTTTTTATCCTAAATGTCGGCGGGATCATGAACGCGAACTTTGATCAGGTGTTCAACCTTTACAGTTCACCGGTATTTTCAGTCGGCGATGTCATCGATACCTATATCTACAGGCTGTCTTTTCAATCGACGACGACGATGGATTTTGGTTTTACGACCGCGGTAGGTTCCCTTAAAACGATTATCAATTTCGCGCTTCTGCTCGCCGCGAACAGCACGGTGAGAAAGCTCGGCTATGACGGTATTATGTAACGACGAGGCAAAGGTTCAAAAGCAATCAAAGGGGATGTGAAAAGACATGTCAGGTGAAACCGGAATCAAAAAACCGTATTCACGCGGCGGGGGCCGTCTGTATAAGCTGCAGACGATGGACTATGTGATCCTTACGCTGCTGACCGCTTTTATGCTCATTATTCTATATCCGTTTTACAATGCGCTGCTGATTTCTGTCGTGCCGCAGAATGACTACGTCAGACAGCCGCTGATGTTATGGCCGGCCGCGATTGAAACGACGAATTACGAGTTCGTGTTTGATTCGCCAATCCTGCTGCGGTCCATGCTGACGTCTGCGGTGATGATGGTGGTCGGCACGGCGTATAACATGCTGTTGACCGTATTATTCGCGTATGCGATGGCAAAACCGATCCCGGGGCGCAATTTCTTCCGCTTCCTTATGGTATTTACGCTCTACTTTGGCGGCGGCTTGATCCCATATTATTTATTGATCAAGGCAATCGGCCTGCTGGACAGTTTTTGGGTGATGATCCTGCCAAGCGTCATTTCGGTGACTTATATGCTGATTATATCGAACAGCATCAGCACGCTGCCGGTTGAGCTGTTTGAATCCGCGTCACTCGACGGCGCGGGGGAGATGCGGATCCTATTTCAGATCGTACTGCCGCTTTCCCTGCCGATCCTCGCCACCTTTACGCTGTACTATGCCGTCGAGCGTTGGAATGAGTGGTACTCCGCCATGCTGTTTATAAAGTCGATCGAAAAATGGCCCCTCCAGTACGCGCTGCGCAAAATTATTTCTGACGCGAACTTTGTTTCCACGCAGGCGATGACAGGGGAGTTCCGGCCTCCGACATATGGGGAGGGCATAAAGATGGCCTGCGTCGTCGTGACAGTTTTCCCGCTGATGGCGGTATATCCGTTTTTGCAAAGGTATTTTTTGACGGGCCTGACGGCGGGGTCAGTCAAAGGATAGGGAGAGCAAAACAGTACCCCGCGGAAGCGATTCGAATTTTATAACATTAAATATAAAAAATGGAGGGGACGGTTATGGAGCAGCAATCGATATTGCCGCGTTGGCGCGGTTTCAACCTGTTGGGGATGTACACTTCACATCACGACGGGAACTTTTTGGAGGAGGACTTTCAGTTTATCTCTGACCTCGGTTTTGATTTTGTACGGCTTCCGATGTCATACCGCAGATGGACAAAGGGCGGCGTGATCACCGCCGAGGAAGTGTTCAAAATCGACGAGGAAAAGCTCGGCGGCGTGGACGACTGTGTCCGGCTTGGAGAAAAGTATGGCGTCCATGTGAATATCAACCTCCATCGCGCGCCGGGCTATTGCATCAATCCGAACCCGCAGGAACCGGAGCCCTTTGATTTATGGCATGACGAACAGGCGGTGAAGGCGTTCGCGCTGCACTGGGGTGTCATTGCGAAACGGTATAAGGGAATCTCCAGTAAAAAAGTATCCTTTGACCTCGTCAATGAACCGCCGGGGGAGAGAAACGGCGTATCGCATGAGGACCACAGGCGGGCGGTTGAGGCTGCGGTGCGCGCGATCCGGGCCGCCGACCCTGAACGCTATATCATTGCCGACGGGATGGACGCGGGGAATACGCCATGCCCCGAGCTTTCGGATTTGGAGATCGGGGAGAGCTGCCGGGCTTATGTTCCGATGGCGCTCACACACTACAAGGCGTCTTGGTGGAAAGACAACGCCGTTTGGAGCAAGGTCGAGCCCGTCTGGCCGAATTCACCAAACGCCGATGGGTACTGGGATTTTGACCGGCTGTACCGGCACTACGGGGAATGGGTCAAGATGTCCAATGAAAAAAAGATCGGCGTTCACTGCGGTGAAGGCGGCGTGTATATTCACACTCCGCACGCGGTCGTTCTGAGTTGGTTTGAAAACGTCATGGATATTTTGAAGGGGTACAACATCGGGTACGCCCTGTGGAATTTGCGCGGCGACTTTGGCATTTTTGACTCCAACAGAAAAGATGTCGCCTATGAGGATTATCACGGACACCTGCTGGACAGAAAACTGCTTGATATTCTGCAACGGCACTAAAAAACTTATGGGAGGTTGAAATGAAAAAAGGGAGGCTCAAAATGAAGAAAAGAACTCGAATTTTATGGATCACGGTCGCGGTATTGCTCGTGTTTGCGGGATGTCAGACATCGGGCGGCCAGACGGCCACGACGACGGCCGCGCCCGCGGCGACGACCGCCGCCGCCGAAGTGACGACGAGTGCGGCGGCCGACGCAGGGACAAGCGCGGCGGCCGGTACGTCCGCGGACGCCGCCGGGGATGTCGGGTATGGGTCGCCGGATGTCAGCTATGACGAACATCTCACGATATCTATGACGTCGCTGGACGTTGAAAAGAGCGGGAAAACCGCGAGGGATCAATGGCTGTTTGATAAATTCAATATCACATTTGACCTGATTCCGGTCACTTGGGGCGATTGGACGGAGAAGGTGCGCGTCATGGTCGCCGGCGACGATATCCCGGACATCCTATGGTGGGACATGAAAATCAACCACACGGCGGAGTTCCGCGGCTGGGCGGAGGCCGGCGCGTTCCGCGAGATCGGCGCGCTTGATCAGTGGCCGAACTTGCAAAGGGTGCGCGAGGCGCTCGTATCGGACGACAAAATGCTGACGCTGGACGGCAAGCTATACGGATGGCCTACTTCGAGAAATAACCCGGAATGG
>JAITSR010000162.1 GCA_031287655.1 Clostridiales bacterium | reverse complement strand
GCCCGTCGCCATATGGGTTTGCGGCGCCTTTCATCGCGCGGTAGGCGTCGGCGTCGTCCGCGAGCGCGCGCACACCCTCGACGACGCGGTCGAACGACGTGCCGACGAGCCGGACGATCCCGGCCTTGACGGCCTCGGGCCGCTCCGTTTCGCCGCGGAGCACGAGTACCGGCGTGCCGAGCGACGGGCTTTCCTCTTGAATCCCGCCGGAGTCGGAGAGCGCGAGAAACGAGCGCATGATCAGATTGTGGTAATCCGCAAGGTCAAAAGGCTCCTGCAGCAGCACGCGCGGGTGGCCGGAGAGCGCCTGCCGGACCGGCTCCTTTACGGCGGGATTCGGATGGACCGAGTAGACGACGTACATGTCCGGATAGATTTCAAGAATATGGCGCAGCGCACGCAGAATCTCTTGGAGCGGCGCGCCGAGATTTTCCGTGCGGTGCGCCTCGACCGTCAGCACGCGGTACTTTTTAAAGTCGACGGCGTTCAGCGCCTCGCGCTCGAATCGGTAATCGCCGCGCGCGGTCGTTTTAAGCGCGTCGAGCGCCGTGTTGCCCGTCACGAAGATGTTTTCGTCCGGCACGCCCTCGCGCAGGAGGTTTTGGCGGTTCACCTCGGTCGGCGCGAAGTGCATGGACGCGATCGCGCCTGTGAGTTTGCGGTTCATTTCCTCCGGGTAGGGAAAGTAGATGTTGTTTGTGCGCAGCCCCGCCTCGACATGGCCGACGGGGACCCGGTTGTAGAAGGCCGCGAGCGCCGCCGCAAAGCTCGTCGTCGTGTCGCCGTGGACGAGCGCGAGCGCGGGGCGGGTTTCGGCGATCACGCCGCAGAGTCCGGAAAGTACGCGCGTTGTGATGTCGGCGAGCGTCTGCCGCTCGCGCATGATGTTGAGGTCATAGTCCGGTGTGATCGAAAACAGGGTCAGCACGCGGTCGAGCAGCTCGCGATGCTGCGCGGTGACGCAGACGGTGCAGCGAAAGCGCGCGTCGGCGCGCAGCGCGTTTACGAGCGGGGCCATTTTTACGGCCTCGGGGCGCGTGCCAAAGATCGTCATTACATGGATTTTCGGTTGCGTAGACTCTTTTGTCATAACGGTTTTACGTCTGTGTCGGCATCCGTGCCGACGATTCCGGGTTTTTCGACACCACCGCGGCCATTTGCGCCGTCGTCGGCATCCTCGCCCTGCGCGCGCGCCTCGGCGCCCGCGTTCTCCCCAATGAAGTATTTTGCGCAAGCAAACACGAAAACCGGCAGCAAAATCAGCAGGATCACGGCGCTGATGATGTTTTTGTTCGCAAAGATAAAGCCGCACAGGCCCAGCACCGCGCTTGTGATGTAGAGCAGCACAACGGACTGGCGCTGGGAGAGCCCCATGCCGATCAGCTTATGATGAATGTGGCCGCCGTCGGAGCGCGCGGGTGAGGCGCCTCGGGCGACGCGCCGGATCACGGAGAAGGCCACGTCGAAGATCGGCAGGCCGATGATCAGGATGGGGATCGCGAGGGAAATCATCGCGTAGGACTTCAACATGCCCTGAATCGAAACGACCGCGAGTGTGAAGCCGAGGAACGCCGCGCCCGTCTCGCCCATGAAAATTTTTGCGGGGTTGAAGTTGAACGGCAGAAAGCCGATCGCCGCCCCGGCGAGCGCCGCCATCAGCACGGGGGCGATCGCGCTCTCCGTCAAGTGCAGCGAGAGGACGGACACAAAGAACAGCGAGAGTGCGGAGATGCAGGAAACGCCCGCCGCAAGGCCGTCCAGCCCGTCGACAAAGTTGATCGCGATCGTGATGCCGACGATCCACAGGATCGTCAGAGGCCACGCGATCAAGGGGCTCAACTCAATGACCTCGTCATAGACGAACGGATTTGTAAAAAAGTCGATCTGCATATCGGAGATCAGCACATACAAAACGGCGGCCACGACTTGGAACACGGCCTTCTGCTTCCATGAGAGCGAAAATTTGTCGTCGAGGAAGCCGCAGACAAGGAGTACGAGGATTCCGGTCAAAAGCCCCGCGATCGAGCGGTCCGGCGTGATCGAGCCGATCAGGAGGTTATAGAACAGCGCGACGAGAAAACCGACGATGATCGCGAAGCCGCCGAGCAGCGCGATCGGTTTTTGGTGCATCCGCCGGTCGTCCTTAGGGATGTCCACCGCGCCGATCCGGAACGCGAACCTCTTTACCAGCGGCGTCGCGATAAACGCCACGATCAGCGCGATCAGCATCGTTATGGCATAATTCATTGGCTGACTCCTTTTAGCTTACCCCTTAACCCCTTAGTTTACCTTTTCTTTAGTTAATGTTATCTATTTTGCCGCACTCAGTAGCCCATCGACGGGTCGACGGTCTCGGCGAGGTCGTCATTGTCGACCCAAGTCTGCACGTCGATGATCCGGAACCGTTCCTCGTCGTCACGGATCACAACGGTCTCAACCCCCGCGTTGATGACCACACGCTTGCACATCGTGCAGCAGATCGCGTCCTTGATATACTGCCCGTCCGAAGCCTCGCGCCCGACGAGGTAGAGCGTCGCGCCGATCATGTCGCGGCGCGGCGCGGAGATGATTGCGTTGACCTCGCTGTGGACGGAGCGGCAGAGCTCATAGCGCTGCCCGCGGGGAACATTTAACCTTTGGCGTAAGCAGTAACCGAGATCGATGCAGTTTTTGCGCTTTCGCGGCGCGCCCGCGTATCCCGTCGAGATAATCTCGTCGTTTTTTACGATGATCGCGCCATAGTTCCGCCGAAGGCAGGTGCCGCGCAAAAGAACGGTTTCCGCGATGTCCAGATAATAATTGTGCTTGTCTCTTCTTTGCATACAGCGTCGCCCCCCTTTGTGCCTTCCAGTATATTGCAGATTCCCGCTTCTGTCAAACGCCGCTCGCAGTGTCGCTCGCTATCGGAAGCGCCATATGCGCATACCTGAAGTAAATAATCATTCCCCGGCTCTGCTCGCAATACGGGAGATCACCGGAAGGGGTAATTCCTTTCCGGTGATCT
>JAITSR010000141.1 GCA_031287655.1 Clostridiales bacterium | reverse complement strand
AGATCAGAAAAACCGACCGCCCCGACCGCAGATCGTCCAAAATATGCTTTGAAACAGCCGTGCGCGCCGTGTTGAGCACATAAATCGTCACGCGCCGGTCCGGCTCCCTCAGTTCTCCGGAACAAATCCCGATCTCCCCGCGCCGGACACCCAGCTGCGCCATGATATCCGTGAGCCACTGCCGCGCGAGGAATACCTTAGGCACGATCACGCGGACACGCATCTGTCCGCCCTCCGTCCGCGCCTCCGCCTCCTTGACCGCCGCGAGGGCCAGCGCCGTTTTGCCCGCCCCGGTCGCGACGTCGACAATGCCGCGCCGCCCGGCCCGAACCCATGCCCGCAGACATTCGCGCTGCCATCTGCGCAGCGGGTATCCGCCCGCGTTCCCGCCGTCGGCAACGTTTCCGTCGCCGCTCCCGATTGCGCTCCCCGCCATCATCGCCATAAACGCTCGAATCCGCTTCTGCTAAACTATCAGCGGAACGTGTTCACAATCGTCTTACACTTCCGCTTTTGCATCTGTCTAAAAATTCAAATTTCGATTGACATTCATTATACCGGACTATAGAATTAAGTCAATGCGATTTTGGCATGTGATCGCGGACGACTTGCGACGACTTGCCGCAGATATATTCTCATGCGCAAAAACAAAAAGGATGGTGTTTTCATGGATTTTGAGGAATTTTTTGAACAATACGCCGCGCTCTCAACCGACGCGAAAAGCAAGCTCGCCAGCTGTCAGCGGCTCCTAAAGCGCGCGACGGGCAATGTAGGACTCGGCGACATCAAAGCCGGGAACCGCGACATCTCAGCCCTCGGCGATTCCCTCGCCACACTGGCCGAGGCGTATGACACACTGCGCTCGGCGGCTTCGGCCTTTGATTACAAGAACTATATGGAGTCCGGCGATTTTGCGCGCCAATTTGCCGCGTGCTGCGAGGCCGAGGGCATCGAATTGGAAGGCGGCGCCGGTCTCTATGAAATTTTCCCATACCGCGTCCGGTTCGACGCCGAAAACAGCGACGTGTATGTCGACAAGCGCAAGGTCTCCTGCCTGCGCCCAACGACTCTGGCGGCCACGATCAAAAAGAATCGGACAAAGCTGTACGCCGCGGCGTTCAACCCGACGCAGTTCGCGTCTGAGCTCGCGGCCGCGTATGACACGGCGGTCCTGTATCAGCAGAGAGAGCGCCCTTCGACCCGCGCCGACAAGGACATGCCGCTCTCGCCCCTTTACGCCTACCTCGCGCCAATGGGGCGGCACCGCCGGGAGTATGACCGAAAGAGTTACGCGTTTGACCTCGCCCGGCTTTTCGCGACGCCGCCCGTCGACATCGGCGACGGCCGGAAGTGGGAATTTGGGCCGAGCCGCAACAACGCGCAGGCAATCCGGGTCACGAATCAGGAAGGCAAGGAATTTTTTCTGTCGACGATCCGATTCATCAACGCGGATTGAACGTGAAAGGAGAGCGCCATGCCCATAGCGGATCAGCTCGCACACGCCGCAGACGCGGATCTCGCCTCGCTTGCGGCCGGTCTCCCGCCGATTGACGGCGCGCTGTTGGAGCGCCTTTCGGTCGGCATCGGTTTTGTCACCAACTTTTGGAGGGAGCAGTATTTAAAACAGTACATCGCGCTCGGCGGGAGCAAAATCAAGTTTGTCACCGGCAACTCCGGCAGCGGCAAAACGCACTGTCTGCGCCTGTTCCTGCACCACGCGGCCCAAGACGGCTTCAAGACGGCGCAGCTCTCGGCGCGCGCGACCAAACTCTACGATTTTAAAGAAATCTATACTGCGATCCTCATGTACGCCGATTTGCAGGACTGCATCAAAAAGTGCGCAAAGGCCGTCGTCCGAGAAATGGGGTATGACGCGGCGGACATCCCGGAGGGCGGTACGTTTGCGGATTATCTTTCGGGGACCGGACGCTTTGACGCGCTGACGCGCCGCGAAATGCGCGAACAGCTCAATCTCCTGTTTCTGAAAAATCCCCGTATCGACAATAATTTTGCGATCTGCTGCGGTATTCTGACCGGCGACGCGCTCGGCTATCCGATCCTTGAGCCTCAGAGCCGCGCGCTCCTGTACGGTTGGCTCTCGGGCGCAAAAGAGGTCCGGATGCCCGCGATCCGCAGGCTCGGCCTGTCGCCCAGCCGTATCACAAAATATAACGCGCGCCATATGCTGCGCTCCCTGATCGAAGTCTTAAAAACCGCGGGCTACAATGGTCTCGTCGTCGGGATCGACGACTTGGACGCGCTCGCGGAGCTGTCGGTTCTGGACGACGTCCAGTACACAAAAATGCACCGGGAGGACGCCTACGAAAGCATCCGCGAGCTGGTCGACGACATTGATACGCTGTCCTGCGCGATGTTTGTCTTTGCGGGCCACCGGAAGCTGTTCGACAACGAAAGCGCCGGGATCAAGTCGTATCAGGCGCTCTGGATGCGGATTCAAAACGAGATCGCAAACGAGCAGTTCAACCGGTTTTCCGATATGATCGACATGGACCGGCTGATCCGGCAGGTTTACACGCCGAAAATGCTCGTCGAGATGTCGCGCCGTTTCGCTGAGCTCATCGAGGAGCGGCTGGGCGAGGGGCTTGGGATTGTGATAGAGCACGCGAGGGCGGAGGCTTTGAAGGCGGACATGACGTTTTCAGGGGGCTCGCTGCCGCGCAAAATCTGTCTGCTGACGCTCGGCCGCGACACCGGTGGGAGCGACAGGGACGATGAGGCCGACGGCGGCTGGTACAGCGGCGGCGCCGAAAGCGGCGACAGAGGCGGCATCAGTAGTGACATCGACGGCGGCATCGGCGACGACGGGAGGGGGGACGACCATGGCGGATTTTAACGCAAGGAAAATCATCGAGGCGCTGCGCTCCGGCGTCCCGTCCCGCGAGGTCGGGCGCTGTTTCTCGTCCGCGCGCCCAAGGCTGATCCGGGAACTCGACGGCGCGCTAAACGCGGTCGCCGACGAACGCGTCTCCTCCGGAATGATCTTTACGGGAAAGTACGGGGAGGGCAAGACACATCTGCTGAACACGGTCATCGGCATGGCCGCGGAGAAAAACATGGTCGTCAGCATCCTCTCCCTCAGCAAGGAAACACTGCTGTATAAGCTGCACGCGCTCTATCCCAAAATCATCCAGTCGACCTATCTTCCGGGCAGGGTACAGCCGGGCTTTGCGCGGGTATTCGAGGAGATGACGCCAAACAGCCCGGTCGCCGCGTCAATGTTCGAGTACGCGCTCACGGCGCTCGAAACGGACAAGCTCTACTACCTCCTAAAATCATACCTCGGCACGGGCGACGACGAGGAAAAGTTCCGGCTGCTCGCGGATTTTGAAGGCGACTTTGTTTTGAACAACGACCTGAAAAAGGCCTATCGGCGGATTTTGGGCGAGCGGGCCGCGTTCAAAACCGCGTTCAGCAAAACAAAACACACGATGGATTATCTCGCGTTTCTGAGCCACCTGTTCCTCACGCTCGGGTATAAAGGCTGGGTGATCCTGTTCGACGAGGCGGAGCTGATCGGGCGTCTTGGCAAAAAAGCGCGCCTGAACGCGTATGCCAATATCACGCGTCTGATTCAGCCAAAGGCGCTCGAGGCGGTTTTCTGTTTATTTGCCTTTAACGCGTCCTATATTCCGGATGTGATCGAGGGAAAGCATGAATTTGCGAATTTGGACGCGGCGCAGCTCGCCCCGGAGGTCAAGCAGGACATCCTGTCCGCGCTGAACCGCATTACGGCCGCGCCGCAGCTCGTCCCGCTGAACCGGGAGGAAATTTTGGAGATTTTAGAGGGCGTCCAACGCTTTCACGCGCAGGCGTATGACTGGAATCCGAACCTCGAGCCGCCCCTGCTGCTCTCGGCTGTCGAACAGGCCTCCGGCCAGCTCCTGCGGGCAAAGATCAGAACGGCGATCGAGCTTTTAGATCAGCTGTATCAATACGGAAAGGTCGGCGACATCCGGATCAACGAGCTCGGGCAGGCGACGTATGAGGAGGACTTGGTCCCGCTTGACGCCGACGTCCTCGACCCGCCGGACGAAGCCCGCGAAAGACCGGCCGGCATGGGCTGAGGCCGGCGCGGGGACAGACGCCAAAACAGGAAGGGACACGGTACACATGGCAAAACATCGGTTTGATTGGCTTGTCCGGGAACCGTCTTTTTATCGGAAAATCGCGCTGATCGCGCTGCCGCTCGCCGGCCAGAGCGTGATCTCGTTCGGGGTCGGGCTCGCGGACAATCTGATGGTCTCTCACCTCGGGGAGAGCTCGATCGGCGGTATCTATATTGTAAACCAGATTCAAAATATCCTGCACATGCTTGTGATGGGCCTCGGCGCGGCGCTCGTGATCCTTGCGGCACAGTATTACGGCAAGGGAGACATCCGGTCCGTAAAGGTGATCTGCTCTTTTTCGCTGAAAATCGCGATCTGCGTCGGCGTGGGGCTGTTTTTCCTGATGACGTTCGCGGGGCGGCAGGTACTCGGTCTTTTGAGCGACGCAGGGCCGGTCATCGAGGAAGGTCTGGCCTACACGGCATGGCTCAGGTGGTCGTTTTTGCTCTTTGCGGTCACAAACGTGCTGCTCGCTTCGATGCGCTGCGCGGGCTCGGTCAACATCGGCATCGTGACGGCGCTCGTCGCTTTTTTCGCGAACATCCTGTTCAACTACATCTTTATCTTCGGAAAACTCGGCGCGCCCGCGATGGGCGTGGCCGGCGCGGCTTTTTCAACGCTCCTGTCCCGCGCGCTCGAATGTGCCGTCGTCGTTTTATATGTGCTGCGGCGCGACACGCGGATCCGTCTGCGCCCGCGGGACCTGCTGCTGCGCGGCGGGAAGCTGTCTCATGACTATGTCCGCTACGGGCTGCCGGTCATCTTCGGGGACATTCTGTGGGGCTTTGGCGGCGCGGCGCAGGCCGCGATTATCGGCCGCCTCGGGGAGTCGGTGATCGCGGCGAGCTCGATCGTCGGGAATTTGGGTCAGTTTTTCGCGATCTTCGTCTACGGCGCGGCAAACGCGGGCTCTCTGACGGTCGGGCAGATGATCGGCACAAATGACTTTGAGACGGCGAAGCGATACACAAAGACGCTGCAATGCGTCTACCTCGGCGTCGGCCTTGTGTCCGCGGGCGTCATGTTCGGGCTGCGCGGCGTGGCGCTCTCGCTTCCGGCGTTCCAAAGGCTTGAACCCGAGACGATCCGCTACTCGATCGAGTTTATGACGGTGCTCTGCTTTATGCTGCTCGGCACGGCGTATCAGATGTCCTCGCTGCAAATCGTGCGCGCGGGCGGCGCGACGCATTTTGTGCTCGTAAACGACCTGATCTTCGTCTGGTTTGTGATCATCCCGATGGCGCTGATCGCGCACAACGTGTTCCACGCGCCGCCTTGGGTCGTGTTTCTATGCTTAAAAAGCGACCAAGTCCTAAAATGCAGCGTCGCCGCCGTGAAGGTAAACCGGTTCAGATGGATGAAAAATCTGACCCAGTAAGAGTGTATTCGGAAAGTCCATCATACGAATACACTCACACGACACCGGACGAGGTGGCGTGCGTGCGCATAGCGCACGGAGTTACACGAAAATCGCATTTTTGCGTAACGATATTCGCAGAGCTGTAACGCCATAGATTGGCGTTACAGGGTGGAGCACGTTGGAGCGAGAAAGCGAAAGCATTTAGAGGGAACGAGGGCGACGAGTGGGGTGAGGATTTCGCGGCATAGCCGCGAAATCGAGCCATCACAAGGCGTCCGAGTTTCCGAATAAACATATAAATAAATAGTTTCAGCGGCGGAGGAAGCGCCAGTACAGCGTGAACAGGACATACTGCGGGAGCCGCAGCATCCGTCTTGCGCGCCACGGCTCGCGGTACAGCCTGTACAGCCATTCCAAGCCGCGCGCCCGGAAGGACGGCGGCGCGAGCGTGGCCGTCCCCGCAAAGATGTCGAGCGTGCCGCCGACGCCGATACACACGGGGGCGCGGAGTTTTTCGCGGTTCCTGTAAATCCACTTTTCCTGCTTGGGCGCGCCGAGCGCGACGAGCAGCACGTCCGCGCCGCTCTCATTGATCCCCTCGATCAGGGTCGGCTCGTCGTCCTCTGAAAAAAAACCGTCATGCCAGCCCATCACGCGCACACCGGGGTAGTTTTCCGCGATGCGCAGCGCGGCGGCCTCCGCGACGCCCGGCCTCCCCCCGAGAAAGTAGAAGGAGAGCGGGTATGCGCCCGCGTCCGAAAACAGCGTCCGCACGAGGTCAAAGCCCGGCGCGCGCGGGATGCGCCCATGACCGAGCAGGCGCGCCGCGAGCACGACGCCCGCGCCGTCCGCGACCACAAGGTCCGCCTCGTTTAGAATCCGCTTCAACAGGACGTCCTTCTGGGCTTCCATCAGAATTTCCGCATTTGGCGTACAGACGTATGCCGCGGCGGGGACGGCGGGTTCGGAGACGGGGGCGCGCGCCGCGAGTTCCGCTACGGCGCGCGCCGCGCCGTCCAAGTCGACGCGGTCGATGCCGACGCCCGTAATATCGACGCGGTCCCGGCCTCCGCTAGACATTTGCGCCACCGCCCTTCGCCCCGCCGTCGATCCCGTCGAGCAGCGCGGCGGCGATCTCCGCGTTGTGGAACGCCTTTTCGCGGAGATTGCCCATCGTGACCGCAAGCGAATCCCGGATCGCGGCGCGGTTCGCCCACACCTCGTCCATCAGCGCGAAAAGCGTATCGAATTGCAGATTCTCCATTTTGCCCGCCGACGCCTGCCCGATATAGTTGACAAAACCCTCGATCTTAGGCTGGTATTCGATGCTCACGACCGGGACGCCGAGGTTCGCGGCAAAGATCAGCGCGTGCAGCCGCATCGCGACCATCATTTCCATGCGCGAGATGATCCCGAGCGTCTCCGGGACGGAATTTCGGTTTTTGACAAGATACCCGACCGTACTCATCAGCGAGAGGACTTTTTCGATCTGCATCACGTCGCGCGGGTGTTCCATCGGGATAAACACCGGCACGACGCCATGCCGCCGGGCCATTTCGTCGGCGGCTTTTGCGATCGCCCCCAGATACGCGTCGCCCGCCCCGCCCTTGGCGTCGGCCACGGGATAGTCGCGCACCGAAAAGCCGACATAGACCCGCCCGGCCGGTATCCCCTCCCGCTCAAACAGCGCGTCGACCGTCTCCGGCGGGGCGGCCTGCGTGACGAGCAGCGCCGGGTCCGCGGTCAGGCGGATCACCGGTTTTGTGACCGAAAGCGCCTCAAGCTCGCGCAGCGACAGCTCCTCGCGTACCGTGATCACGTCCGCGCAATTTAAGACCCTGCCGCTGACCTTGCGGTTCAAGGGTTTGATCAAAGGGCCGAAGCCGTTTCCGAAGAACATCACGCGCACGCGCCGGAGCTTTGCCATCAGCGTGACCGTGAGATAGAAGAACAGCGAGCGCGTGCTGGTGCTGTCCTGAATGATGTTGCCGCCGCCGTGGATAAAAAGCCGCGCATGCCGCATGATGCGCAGCACCTTGGGAAAATTCAGACGGTTGAACGTGTTGACGCGATAGGTCAGCGCCGTCTTGACGGGCGCTTTGCTCAAAATCGCGAGCCGGGCCGCGGGCAGGAGCCGCCGCATATTCTCGACGATCCCCATCAGCATCGCGTCGTCCCCGATGTTGTTAAAGCCGTAATACCCCGAGATGATGATGTCGTAGTCGCCCTTTTTGCGGGACCGGTTCGCGCGGACGGCTTCGTAGATACGAATCTGCGTATCGCACATGCTTTGCAGCGAAAACTTCTCCATCGCCCGGCGGCGAAGGCTTAGCCCGAGCCTTTCCCGGAGCGCGCCGTCTTTTGCGAGCGTCAGGATATGGGCCGCGAGGCGCTCAAAGTCGCCGGGGGACAGGAGCAGGCCGTCGACATTGTCGCGGATCAGGTCGGGAATCCCGCCGACGCGCGTACTGATCGTGGCCTTCGCGAAGCGCGCGCCCTCGAGGATCGAATAGGGAAAGCTCTCGCTGATCGACGTCAGCACGCTGATGTCGACGATGCTCATCAGCATATACGGGTCGGACAGCCAGCCCGTAAAGAATACGGAACCTTCGAGCCCGAGCGCGCGGCTCATCGACTCAAGATGCTCGCGGTCCTCCCCGTCCCCGCCGATCACAAACTTTACGCGCGGGTCCTCGCGCGCCACGAGCTCCGCGGCTTTGAGCAGCGTTTCAAGCCCTTTGACGGGATAGAGGCGCGCGGCGATTCCGACGATGATCGCGTCCGGACTGACCGCGAGGCCAAAGTCCGCAAAAAACCGCTCGCGCGAATACACCTTCGGCGGCTCGTCAAAATCCATGCCGTTGTAAAGCGTAAAAATCCGATCGGGAAAGAACTTGCGCGAAATCAGCATTTCGGCAAAGTTGTTCGACACGCCGATGTAGTTGTCGACAAAGCGCAGCGCGACCGTGTTGATGACCCCGAATGTGAGGCGTTTTATGAGGCTGTGCATGTAATCGAGTTTGTAATCGCTGTGGACGGTCGTGACCGTCGGCAGTTTTGTCAGCGCCTTTGCCGCGATCGCAATCATGTTCGCCTTCGCGCCGTGCGAGTGGATGATCAAAAAGCCGCCGTCCCGCGCGATCGAGACGACGCGCCGGATGTCGTTTATGATGTTGCCAGATTTGACGACCTCTATGTCGATGCCGAGTTCCTTTGCCTCGTCGGCAAACATGCCGGGGCGCAGGCTCACGATCTTGACGCCGATGTGCCGCCCAAGCCGCTTCACGAGGGAAAGCACATGCGTTTTCGCGCCGCCGACGTCGCCGCCGCCAATCAGGTGCAATACTTTCATCTTCGCTTCCGTGCCGCCCCCCTCCGAGCCGATTTCCCGTGCGGCAGTCACTATATTGACAATCATACGCCGCCGGTTTATAATAAATGGGCGTTTGCGCCTTCATAAGCCGCGGCGCAAGCCCGTTTGATTGTTCTCCGCGCGCCACCCGCGCAGGTGTAGTTCAATGGTAGAACATCAGCCTTCCAAGCTGATTGTGAGGGTTCGATTCCCTTCACCTGCTTCACCGGTAAAACCTAACCAACGGGTCC
>JAITSR010000127.1 GCA_031287655.1 Clostridiales bacterium | reverse complement strand
GCATTGTCAACGAGCCGACCGCGGCGGCGCTCGCATACGGACTCGACAAGGAGCACGACCAGAAGATCATGGTCTACGACCTCGGCGGCGGCACGTTTGACGTTTCGATCTTAGAAATCGGCGACGGCGTGTTTGAGGTGCTCGCGACGAACGGCAACAACCGGCTCGGCGGCGACGATTTTGACGACCGCGTCGTCGACTATCTGACGCAGACGTTTAAGCAGGAGAGCGGGATCGACTTAAAGCAGGACAAGATGGCGCTCCAGCGCCTGAAGGAAGCCGCGGAGAAGGCGAAGATCGAACTCTCCGGCGTCACGACGTCCAACGTCAATCTGCCTTTTATCACGGCGGACGCGTCCGGACCGAAGCATCTGGACATCACGCTGACAAAATCGAAGTTTGACGAGCTGACCGCGGACCTCGTCGAAAAGACGATGGGGCCGACGCGCCAAGCGATGAGCGACGCGAACCTCACGCCGGACAAGATCGACAAGGTGCTGCTCGTCGGCGGCTCGACGCGTATTCCGGCCGTTCAGGACGCCGTGAAAAAATACCTCGGCAAAGAGCCGTTCAAGGGGATCAACCCGGACGAGTGCGTCGCGGTCGGTGCGGCGATTCAGGCGGGCGTCCTGACGGGCGACGTCAAGGACCTTTTGCTGCTCGACGTCACGCCGCTGTCCCTCGGCATTGAGACGATGGGCGGCGTGTGTACAAAGCTGATCGAGCGCAACACGACGATTCCGACGAAAAAGAGTCAGGTTTTCTCGACCGCCGCGGACGGACAGACGAGCGTGGACGTCCATGTGCTGCAAGGCGAGCGCGAGATGGCCGCGTACAACAAGACGCTTGGAAACTTCCGGCTCGGCGGTATCCCACCCGCGCCGCGCGGCGTCCCGCAGATTGAGGTGACGTTTGACATCGACGCGAACGGCATCGTGCATGTGTCGGCAAAGGACCTCGGCACAGGCAACGAACAAAAGATCACGATCACGGCGAGCACAAACCTCTCCGACGCGGATATTGACAAGGCGGTAAAAGACGCCGAGCGGTTCGCGGAGGAGGATAAGAAGAAAAAAGAGGAGATCGACACGCGCAACAACGCGGACGCGATGGTCTACCAGTGTGAAAAGACGCTGACCGACCTCGGCGACAAGCTCGACGCCTCCGACAAGTCTGACATCGAGGCCAAGATCACGGCGGTCAAGGACGCGCTGAAGGGCGAAAGCCTCGACGCGATCAAAGCCGCGACCGAGGCGCTGCAAAAAGCGTTCTACGACGTCTCCGCGAAAATCTATCAGAACCCCGGAGCGGGCGGCCCCGGCGGGCCTGAGGGCCCGGGCGGACCGGGCGGACCGGGTGGTCCCGAGGGCGGACAGCCCGGCGGCGCGGGCGGCGACAGCGTCTACGACGCCGACTACAAGGTCGTGGACGACGACAAGTGACAGTTGCAGGTTACGAGTCGCGAGTTGTGAGTTACAAGTGATGAGTTATGAGTCGCAAGTTACGAGTCGCGAGTTACGAGTTACAAGTGATGAACCGCAGGTTGCAGGTTGCAAGTACTAACTTGAGGAAGCGAGCCGCAGATGGCTGAAAAACGGGATTATTACGAAGTGCTTGGCATATCGAAAGGCGCTTCGGAAGCGGAGATCAAAAAAGCGTTCCGGCAGCAGGCAAAGAAGTTCCACCCGGATGTCAACTCGGGGGACAAGGGCGCCGAAGCGAAATTCAAAGAGGTCAACGAGGCCTACGATGTGTTAAGCGATTCGCAAAAACGCTCGCGCTACGACCAGATGGGACACGCGGGCGTCGACCCGAACGCCTATGGCGGCGGGGGCGCGGGCTTTGGCGGCGTCGATTTTGACCTCGGGGACATCTTCGACTCCTTTTTCGGCGGCGGCTTTGGCGGGCGGTCCTCCGGGCGGGCGCGCAACGCGCCGCAAAAAGGTCCGGACTTGCGCTACAACGTCGAGCTCGCGTTTGAGGAGGCCGCTTTCGGCGTCGAAAAGGAAATCCATCTGAACCGCAATGAAAAGTGTACGACTTGCGGCGGCACGGGCGCGCGTGACGGGTCCGCGCCGACGACCTGCTCGGCCTGCGGCGGCTCGGGGCAGGTACAGGTGCGGCAAAACACGCCTTTCGGCCAGTTTTCGACGGTCCGGACATGCGAGACCTGTCACGGCGAGGGAAAAATCGTCACAAATCCTTGCGCGCAGTGCGGCGGCGGTGGTAAAATAAAGAAGTCGGCCCGGATCAAGGTGAAAATCCCGGGCGGGATCGACAGCGGCCAGTCCATCTCCCTCCGGGGAGAGGGCGAGCCGGGCGCGCGCGGCGGCCCGAACGGCGACCTCTATGTCACCGTGCGTGTCAAAAGGCATGCGCTGTTCTCACGGGACGGCGTCGACGTCATTTGCGAAATGCCGATCACGTTCGCGCAGGCCGCTCTTGGCAGCGAGGTCGAGGTGCCGACGCTCGACGGCAAGGTGAAGTATCAAATCCCGGAGGGCACGCAGACCGGGACCGTGTTCCGTTTGAAGAACAAGGGGATTCCCTATCTTCGCGGAAACGGAAGGGGCGACCAGTTTGTCAAGACGACGATCGAGGTCCCAAAGCGGCTGAACGAAAAACAAAAGAGGATCCTGCGCGATTTCGCGGATGTCAGCGGCGACGAGGTGCATGATCAGCGGCGCGGCTTTTTTGATAAAATGCGCCAGTCCTTTGGAAAGTGAAGGGAATGACAAATCTTTCAAGGCCGAAATTTTTTGTCGCCTGCGCGGTGATTTTGATCGTGCTGCTGATTCCGGCGTATGTCGCGTTTAACGCGCAGAACGGAGCGGAAGACGGCACAGGCGCGGTCGCCTCTACGGGCGGCGGCCTTGCCGACGGCTCGGAGGACGGGCAAGGCGAGGGCGGCGCGGCCCCGCCCCCGGAGGGCATGGCGTGGGCGGCGGCCGACGGGGGCGCAGGCCCCGCCGCGACGCCCTCGCACGCGCCTGTCATCTTCATTGAGCAGGCGCGCCCCGCCGCCCCCACGGCCTCTCCCGCGCCGACCGCGACGCCGAAATGGGTCCCGGAGCATATGGCGACGGACGGGGAGTTGATCAGGGACGGCCTCGTCGCGGAGGACAGCACGAACATCCTGATCCTCGGGATCGACCGCACCGCGCATCTCGCGGACACGGTCGGCGTCGTGAGTTTTGACCGCACAGGCAAGACCGTAAAGCTGATTATGTTCCCGCGCGACATCTATATCGGTTATTCCGACGAAGTGCAGGCCGACAACGCGGCAATCCATCACGCGAAGCTCCCGGGCGAATACAAGATCAACAACGTCTATAACGTCGCAAAAAATACGGAAAAAATTTCCGACGTCGTGTATAACCGCAACAAATTCGGTGTACGCGGCTTTGACTTTTTCGCGCAGGTCATCTATGAGAAGTTCGACATCGAGGTCGACGACTATTTGCAGATCAACACCTATGGGCTCGTAAAGCTCGTCGACACGTTCGGCGGCGTCAGCGTCTACGTCCCGACCTACATGCGCTATCACGACCCGGATCAGAATCTGAATATCAACCTTTCAAAAGGCATGCACAACTTAAACGGCACGCAGGCCGAGGGTTTTGTGCGGTTCCGGCAGGGCTACGGCAGTTCGGGCAAGATCGAAATCTACTCGGACCGCACACAGAATCAGATCGCCTTTCTAAAAGCGTTTTACGAACAGCACGCAAAGCTGAAAAACATCTCAAAAATCCCGCAGATTCTGGATCTGCTCAAAAAGAACGTCTCATACAGCGTGAGCGCGGACGAGGTGTTCACAAAGTACATCGACATCCTGACCGAGGTCGTGAATGAGGCCTACACATTTGAATCGGTCTCCTTTGAGACGGACGACAAGCGCATCAACGGTTCCCTCTACATGACAATCAAATAATCAAATAAAGATTGTTTTGATTTTGCCTGATACGATGTGGTAGAATAGTAAACGTCAAGAATATAACGCAACATAACAATATTATGAAA
Organism: Clostridiales bacterium; assembly: GCA_031287655.1. GTDB lineage: Bacteria > Bacillota > Clostridia > WRLR01 > WRLR01 > JAITSR01. Next base: position 795 of record JAITSR010000127.1, on the reverse strand, counting down.
CCGGGGGACGCTGAAAATGACCAACAAAAAGACAAAGGTGCCGTTTCAGGGGACGCAGGAACAGGAGCAAAAACTTCTGGACGTCATCACGGAAATCAGCGGCACAAAGGGCGCGTTGATCTCCGTCCTGCAAAAGGCGCAGGACATCTACGGCTATCTGCCGCTCGAGGTGCAGAAGATCATTTCGGAAAAGATGAATATCCCGCTCGAGGAGATCTATGGCGTGGCGTCCTTTTACGCGCAGTTCTCCCTGAATCCAAAAGGCGAATACAAGATTTCCTGCTGTCTTGGAACCGCCTGCTATGTTCGGGGCGCGGGCAAGTTCTACGAGAAGATTTCAAATGAGCTCGGGATCAAAACGGGCGAGGTCACGCCGGACGGCAAATTCTCGCTCGAGGCTTGCCGCTGCATCGGGGCCTGCGGCCTCGCGCCGGTGATGACGATCAACGAGGACGTGTACGGCAGGCTCACGGAGGAAGAAGTCGACAAAATCCTCGCGAAATACTAAGTCGGCGCGACGGACGACAGGCGGAGGGCAGCCGCAGCTATGTTTGAGCTTTCACTGAACGTGATGGACATCGCGCAGAACTCGGTCCGGGCGCAGGCAAAGCTCGTGACGATCCGGATCGGTCTTGACGAGGCGCGGGATTTTATGCGCATAGAGATCGAGGACGACGGGACCGGAATGAGTGAGGAGACGCGCGGCGCGGCGCTCGATCCTTTCTATACGACGCGCACGACGCGCAAGGTCGGGCTTGGCCTGCCGTATTTTGAAATGGCCGCAAAGATGTGCGA
>JAITSR010000103.1 GCA_031287655.1 Clostridiales bacterium | reverse complement strand
GGATAAAAAAGCCCGACAGGAACGTTCCCATCGTCAGAATATAGCCCGCGTTGACGCAGACGCTCTCTATGATGAACCAGAAGCCCGTATCACCATATTGGAACGCGTGCCGTTTGATGATCGACAACATGAATCTCACTGAATCGTGATTTCCTCCCCGCGGTCAAAAAACGCCTCCAACGGCTCCATGCGGTCGATCTGGACGTCGACGTCCCCGAAGTCCGCTTCCAACAGCAGACCGCCAAAGCGAAGGTCCGCGTCGAGATAATAAAAAGTGTAGCCATGCCGCAGGATGTCGTTTTCGGAAGCGTGGTTCCAAAAACCGATGACGACGCCGCTGCCGGAGCCGAAGCGCGCCTCGGCTTCCGTTTCGGGATTGCTGACGCTCGTGATCCGCGCGGGCGTCACCGCCCCGGTGATCTTAAAGCAGTAGCTCGCGCCGTCCGTGCCCTCGACGGACTGCGTCAGCGCGCGCTCTAACCCCGCGAGGTCCCGCGCGCCGGTAAGCTCGACCTGCCCGTCGCGGTTAAAATACGTCAGCGCGGCGGAACCGACGCCGCTCGCATCCATAAGTTGCGCGGCGCGCCCCCGCCTTGTGACGTTGTACAGGCGGCCGTCCACGATCAGCACGTCGGATTTGCCGTTTTCCATGATGCCAAAGCCGACGTCTCCAAACGTATAGAGTGCCTCGCCCGCGCCGGAACCGGCAGCCGCGCCGCCGTCCGTGCCGACGCCTGTACCGACGCCGACGCCGTTCTCCGTCAGCGCGCGCTTTTCATAATATTTCAGCTTGTCCGGATAAAGGAAGGCGCGCGCCTGCTCCAAGGAACTCTCCTCCCTGCCCTCCGCGAGGCCGAAGCCGTACTCCAGAAGGCGGCCGCTCCCCCGGAAGCGCTCCTCCGTTGTGACCGCGCCCATGACGATTGAGATGAACCGGCCCGATTTGCGCACGGCATAGCCCGCAAAGCAGAAGCCCGCGTTGAACGTATAGCCGGTTTTCAGCCCGCGCACGCCCTCGACCCCGAATTGGCGGCCCGGCAGCAGCTTGTTTGTCGAGTTGATCACGAGCTGACCCGGCTGGCCTTCGCGGATCGTCTTCTGCGGCAGGCTTGAATACTCGGTATATTCGGGGTAGTCGTTTAAGAGCCGGAACGCGATGGTCGCCATCGACCGCGCGGACAGCTTGTTGTCCTCGTTTTGAGCCGTAAATTCCGGGTGGTAACCGAACAGGTCGGCGTTGTTCAGACCGGAGCTGTTGACAAATTTGACGTCCGACAAACCGAACGCCCGCGCCTTCGCGTTCATCCTTGTGACGAACGCTCCCTCGCTGCCGGCGATGTGCTCCGCGATTGCGATCGCGCCCGGATTTGACGAATTGAGCGCCGTCATATAAAAGAGCTCCCGCAGCGAAAACACGGCCCCCGTCGCGAGCTGATAGGAACTCAGCGAGGGCTGTTTTGAGATTTTATTCGCGTATTCGCTGATTTTAATATCGTCCGTCCAGCTCACTTGGCCGATCGCGACGCTCTCAAGCACAAGGTACATCGTCATCAGCTTTGTCATGCTGGCCGGGACGAGCACGCTCTCGGCGTTCTGCTCGAACAGGATTTTGCCCGTGTTCGCGTCAACGAGGATATACGCCTTCGCCTCGAGTTTCGGCGCGGCGGCGTAGGAGACAAACTGCGTCAGTAAAAGCGCGAGCAACAGCAAAAAAGCGAGACAGCGCTTCATGGGACTCTTGCGAAAGGCTCCGCCCATGAGTCGGCTCATGCGCCCACCCCCTCCCCGGACTCCGCGGACGCGGCGCCGACAAGATAGTCGACCGCGTACAGATAGCCCGCGAAGCCGAGCCCCGCGATCTGCCCAACACACGCCGGGGCGATCACGGAGTTGTGCCGCCATTCCTCCCGCTGATAAATATTGGAAATGTGGACCTCGATCGTCGGCAGCCCGACCGCGCGGATTGCGTCGTAGATCGCGCGGCTGTAATGCGTATACGCCCCGGCGTTGATCACAAGCGCGTCCGCCGCCCCGCCACTGCCCGGCGCGTCAACTGGGCGCGCCGCGTGAATCCGGTCGATGATCGCGCCCTCGCTATTGCTCTGAAACAGTTCCGCCGCGACGCCCTTTGAACGCGCGTATCCCTCGATCCGCGCGCAGAGCGCCGCATAGTTTTCGTTTCCGTATACCGTCGGCTCACGGCTGCCCAAAAGATTCAGATTGGGGCCGTTGATCACGAGAATTGTCATACTTATGCCCCCCGTAACATGTCGCGCCGCTTCCGGCGTCCCTGTCATTGTACCACCGCCGGGCGGCGTACACAATCTTTTTTTCATTCCGCGCTCTATACATTTTCTGAAAACAACGATATAATCTATAGAAAAAATGAAAGGATACACGGAAAACCCTATGTCTGGATTTATCACATCGATTCAGGGACTGCTTGCGGATTCCGGCTTTGCGTCACTGGACTACAAAACGGTCATCATGCTCTGCATCGCGAGCGTCATGCTGTATCTCGCGATCGTGCGTGAATACGAGCCGCTGCTCCTGCTCCCGATCGCGTTTGGCATGTTCCTCGCAAACATTCCGCTCTCCGGGCTCGGCGTGCTCCCAAAGGACGCGATGCACTTTGTCGAGGAACTCCCGAATTTACAGGAAATTATCAAGATGACGGACAGGAACGCGATCCTCGCCGCCCTGCAGGAGCACGGGGACCTGCCCGAGACGCTGCAATACCTGCTGACACTCGAGCTCCCCTCGCTGCAAAAGGCCCTGACCTCGCTGTACAACGACAGCACCGGGCTGATTTCCTACATGTATAAGGGCATCCAGTTCGGTATCTTCCCGCCGCTGATCTTTCTCGGCATCGGCGCGATGACGGATTTCGGGCCGCTGATCGCGAACCCCAAGAGCCTTTTGCTCGGCGCGGCGGCTCAGCTCGGCATCTTCCTTGCGTATACGGGCGCGATGGCGCTCGGACTCTACACGCCGCAGGAGGCCGCGTCCATCGGCATCATCGGCGGCGCGGACGGCCCGACGGCGATCTATCTGACCTCCAAGCTCGCCCCGCATCTGCTCGGCTCGATCGCGATCGCGGCCTACTCCTACATGGCGCTCGTCCCGATCATTCAGCCGCCGATCATGAAGCTGCTCACGTCGGAAAGCGAGCGCAAAATCGTGATGAAGCAGCTCCGCCCCGTTTCAAAGGCGGAAAAGGTGCTGTTCCCGATCCTCGTGACGCTGCTCGTTTCGTTGCTTCTGCCCAGCGCCGCGCCGCTGATCGGCATGTTGATGCTCGGCAACCTGTTCAAAGAGAGCGGTGTCGTCGACCGGATCAACAAGACCGCGCAGAATGAATTGATCAATATCGTGACAATCTTCCTCGGCGTCTCCGTCGGCGCAACCGCGAAGGCCGCCGTCTTTCTGACGCCTAAGACGCTCGGCATCATCGCGCTCGGGCTGATCGCGTTCTCGTTTGGCACGGTCGGCGGCCTGCTGTTCGCAAAGCTGATGAACGTTTTTGTGAAGGAGAAGGTGAACCCCCTGATCGGCTCGGCGGGCGTGTCCGCGGTGCCGATGGCCGCGCGCGTCTCGCAGCGGGTCGGGCAGGAAGCCGACCCGACAAACTACTTGCTCATGCACGCGATGGGGCCGAACGTGGCCGGCGTAATCGGTTCCGCGGTCGCGGCGGGCATCCTGCTGAGCCTGTTTGGTTAAGTTTGAACGTCATGGGGGGAATGGTCATAAGTATAGTTTCTGATCTCGGCGGCCATGCTTCGGACGGCTTTCCCGCGGTGGCTCACACGGTTTTTTTCCTCCCGCGTCAGTTCCGCCATTGTGCGGCCTGGGTCCGGAAGGACAAATACCGGGTCGTAGCCAAAGCCGTTTGATCCGGACGGCGCGCGCGCGATCTCACCCTCGCATACGCCCTGCACAAGACGTTCCGTTCCGTCCGGAAAAATGATTGCGATCACGCAGCAAAAGCGCGCGGCGCGCCCCTTTTTATCCGGTGTTTCCGAAAGCGCGCCGAGCAGCTTTGCGATCCTGTCCGCGTCCGTCGCGGCTTCCCCCGCGTAGCGCGCGGAATACACGCCCGGCGCGCCGCCCAAGGCGTCGACACAGAGCCCGGAGTCGTCCGCGGCGACGATCGCGCCTGTGTGTGCGAGGACGTCGCCGGAAAGCCGGTCATTGACCGCCCTCTCGCCGCCTGCGGACGCCGGAGGCCGGGCGCCGCCGGGCGCGGGCCGCGTCAGCGTTTGCCGCACGGTCCGCGCCTTGATGAGCGCGTTTTCCTCAAAGGTCGCGCCGGTTTCCTCGATCGAAAAGCCGCCGAGCCCTACGTCCGCCAAACTGAGAACGCGGAAGCCGCCGTTGAGCGCGGCGGCGATCTCCCGCACTTTATCCTTGTTGTTCGAGGCGATCACAAGTTCAATTGCGCTATCCGCCACTCGCATTGCTCCCCTTTCGTTTTGGTTTTTTAGCCGGACGGGGCGGCTTTGCGCCGCTCAATGCGCCAACAGATCGAGCGCCTGCCCGATGGAAGCCGCGACGGCGGCCGCGGCGTTTCTTCGGAAAGGCGAGCGGCTGAGGTTCGCAAGGTCTGCTTCATTCGTCACAAACGCCGTCTCCACCAAGATCGCGGGCATGCGCGTCTTGCGCAGCACGACGAGGTTCGGCCGTTCTTTCACGCTCCTGTCGAACGTTTTTAGCTTTGCGATCAGATTTTTTTGCGCGAGCTCCGCAAACTGCTTTGAGGTAAAAGCGCCGCCCGCCGCGCTGGGGTTGTACAGCGTCTCTGTGCCGCGGGCTTCCGGGTTGTCGTCGGTCGCGTTCGCGTGGATGCTCACAAAGAGCGTCGCGTTCAGGTCGTTTGCAATGCGCGCCCGCTCATAGAGGTCGACAAAATAGTCGTCATCCCTCGTCAAAAACACGCGTACGCCGGGCTCCTGCCGCAGCGTATCCCGCAGCTTGATCGCGATGTCCAGACAAAAATCCTTTTCATATTTGCCGGAGAGTCCGACCGCGCCCGAGTCGTGTCCCCCGTGGCCTGCGTCGATTACAACGACAGACTCACCGGCCGCCGCCGGGCGCAGAATCGAAACCGTCGTCTCCAACAGGTTCGCGCTTGGAATGTTCTTTGTGAACACGCTGCAGCGGATCGCGGCCTTCGCGGCGATCACAAGACGCGTTTTGCCCCCCTCCCGAACGACCTCGACAGAGCGAAGCAAGTCGTCGTCCACCGCCGCCCTGCCCGCCGCCAACGCGTCGAGGCTGCTGTCAAACGAGAGTTCGCAGGACTTCCCGCCGTTCTGATACGACGCCAGATAAAATTCCTCCAGCTCTTCCCCGCCCGCAGTCAGCGCGGTCTGATACAGTGTCAAAAACGCGCGCTCCCCGTCTTTGTGGTAAACGACGTTTTTTAGGAAACGGTTCGTGAGCCGGATCACCGCCTTCCCCTCCTGCGGCTGCGTGATGTCGCAGTCCGTTTGCCCGTTCAGCGCAAACGTCAGATGCACGATATTCCGCTCCGGCTGAGTGATCCGGACGCTCTTTAGCACGTCGGCATTGACCGTGAATGTCCGCGCGCCGGAAATCAACCCCGGCAGTACGGCTTGGACGTCCGCGACGATCTGCGCGGGCCCGTCTTGTTCGGCGACCGTAATCTTCGCCTTGCCGAGCGCGGACGCGTCGATCGTCACGGTGTTTTCGCCGCCTTTTGTGGAAAACCGCACATAAAAACCGGTCGCTACCGTAAACAGGTACTCGTCTTTTGTCACAATGGGCGGCGGAATCGACAGTCCGGGCTCGGAGGAAGCCGTCGCGGCGGGGGTCGGCGACCGCCTTGGGGACGCGCGGCGCTGCGGGGAAGGAGAAGCGGACGACGTCGGCTTGCGCGGGGAACGCTCGGGACGCGGCGTGCGCACGGGGCGCGGCGTCTGCTCCGCGTCCGGGGTTTGATCGGCCTTGGTCGTTTCGACGGCGGGATACCGCGGGACGCGCGTCGGGGTGAGCGTCGCCTGCGGCGTTTCCGTTGCGGGCGACGCGGGCGCTGTCGCGGGTGTTGCCACGGGCGGCGCAGTGGGCGGCGCAGTTGACGTCGCAGTAGGCGTCAGGGCCGCCGACCCGGCGGGCGCGCCCGTCGGCGCCGAATCCGTAGCGGTACTCTCGGGCGCTCCGGCCGCCGCCCCCGCGGTCTCATAGACGGGCAGCGAAATCACGGGACCGCTGTCCTTTACCCCGGTCTTAGCCTCAAACTTTATAAAGCCCTTGCCCGCCTTCAATTCAAAAAGGACGGGAGCCGAAAGGTCGACCACCACACGGACGGTCGTCGTATCATATTGCACATACCGTACCGCGAGTACATTTCCGATGTTCACGGACAGCGTCTGCTGGCGTCCGGGGGCCGTGACGCCGCCGATGTCGATCACAAAACGGTCCGGTCCGGTCAGCGTCTCTGTTTTGACATTTCCGTACTGCTCCGCATTGATCGTGATCGTCTGCACGCCGCCCACCGCCGCGTGCCGCACGCTCTTAATCCGCTGTGCGCCCGAATCCGCCGCCGCCGCGTAGGCCTCGCCGCCGCCTGCCCACGCGACCGTCAGCAAGCACGCGGCCGTCAGCAGGACGGAAAAGAGCCTTAAACAAAACATTCGTATCCTTCGCACGAAACTCGCCCTTCTTTTCTCATTAGTATA
>JAITSR010000041.1 GCA_031287655.1 Clostridiales bacterium | reverse complement strand
ATGGATTTATAATGTAATGCCATGCTCAAATTATGTCAAAATATGGTGTCTGTAGTCGTTTCGTCCTTCGCAAGGAGAACCCGACGGATGCGTCGGCTGCGCCCCCCTATTCCACGCGCAGCCGCTCGACTACGCTTTCGCGGGTCAATTTCGAGTAACAAACCACAGGTATGGCGGCGCACAGGGCGAGCAACAGCGGCAAACAGATGATTGACGGCAAAATCGTAACGTTCTGCCGGAAAAACCACACCTGCCCCGCGATCAGCAAGGTTATGGCATAAGTCAGCCCGAAACCGACCGTCGCGGTAAAGACCGCCGTCAGCGCGGTGTACCCGCCTCCCTCAAAAAGCAGGGTTCTTTTCAACTGTCTGCCCGTCATTCCAACGCTTTGAAGCATTGCGAACTCGCGGCGGCGGGCGAATATCGAAGCGACGGCGGCGTTTATGAAGTTCAACAGACCAATGAGCGCGAGGACGAAAGCCAAACAGCCGCCCAGTATGACATAGGTCCTCCGCAAACCGTCAAATTCCGATTTCAGCGTTTCGCGGGAGATAAACTCAAGGTTTGGCTCAATGGCGGCGCTGTATTCGCCAAGCCAGACTTCGAGTTCCGCGAGTTTGCCCGGAGCGGCGTTGAAATTCGTTTGCATTGGCTCGCGCGCGCCGAAAAATTCAAGAAATACTTCGTCCGCGAGTATCAATGTCAACCCGTTGCCAAAATAGAACCTCGCAGAAAGACTGCGCGGATATTCCTCCACGGCGCCTATTATCTCAAACGCGCGGCTTGCGCCGTCCTCATTCGTCAATTCAATCGTATCGCCGACGCGCGGGGCGGCGACAGAACCGTCTCCGACAATATAATCGGACGATAGGACATAGCCGCCGGAGCGGAGCTTTTCATAGTCAAAATCCGAAAAATGCCCAAGCGCCGTTTTGTCGATGCCGTAAATCTGAAAGGGGACCGCCGTGTCCGGGCCGACGATCGCGTGGTAGTATATATTTGAAATTTCCTCCGCGCCGTGCGCTTTCGCTTCGCGCAAAAATTCCGCGGACACGCCCTCAAAGTTTTTGACATCCTGCACGCCCAAAATGGTATAATCCGTGACGGCAAAGTCGCTGACGATCGACTGCGACACATACTCGTCCAGATCAAAACTTTGCGACGCGCTAAACGCGCTGTTCAGCAATATCAGCGACAAGGACAGCGATAAAACGACCGCGCACAGTTTCTTTTTGTCGCGCGTGATATTCGCCCACGCAAATGTCAGCGGCGTGATCGTTCCCGTGCGCTTTGACTTGCGTTTGCCGGCAAGGTTGGAACCGCTGTATGCGACGGCTTCCACAGGGGACACCTTTGCCGCGGTTTTTCCCGGTTTGCGGCAGCTGATAAATACGGTCAGCAGAGCGAACAGCGCCGAGAAAATGAAAATCAGAGGGCTTGCGCTTCCGGACGTCTCGCTGTCAAATTGCGCAAGACGCGCCACCAGCGGCACAAAACCGATTCCGGAAAAATAGCCGAGCAAAAGCCCTATTGGGATTCCGAGCGCCGACAAAATGAGCGCCTGCCAGTATACAACGCGCCGTATTTGCCGACCCGTCGCGCCGATTGTTTTTAGCAGTCCGTAAAAACGGATGTCGGCGTTTACGGAAATAGCGAATATGGAGTAGATGATCAAGTACCCCGACAACAGGATCAGCGCGAACACGAAAGCCGCAATCGCAATCATGGTCGGGTCGATTTCGCTCGCGGCGTACGCCCAGTTCGCGCCGTAGTTGATTTCGCCCGGCCCGTAGCCGAATTCGGCGATCAGCCGCTCAATTTGGCCCTCTATGTCGATGGAGCTTGAAAACCACACGTCCGCGCTGACCATTCCCGCATAGTCGCCGTCCGGAATGTCGTTTTCAGAAATAACGGAACGGACATAGCCCTCAGAAAGCCATATCTGCTGCGCGCCCGCCGCCGCGTCGCCCTCCCAATAGCCGCAAAGCCTAAACTGCTCGGCGTACTGTCTGCCGCCGACGCTGAACTCCAACGGCACGGACGCGCCGATTTCGCGCGGGAGGCCGAGCGCGTCCAGCACGATCGTACTGCAAGCCAATTCATTGTCCGCCCGCGGCATTTTACCGACGCTTGGAAACGAAAACCACCATTTTGCCGCCTTGTCCTCAGAGTAACGAATTTCGCACGGTATCTTTTTCAATGTCTCGTTTTCGGCGGCCGCGAGAAAAAGGTTAAAGGAAATGTCTTTTACCAGCGGCGATTTTGCGAAATCCCCATATCGCCCCGCCTGCTCCGCCGTCAGAAGTTCAAGGCCCGCGTGGGCTCGCGTCCCGACACGGCGCATCGTCTGCTCTTGGATCGCGTTCAGCACATTGCCGCCGAGCGTACACACGCTGGTGAACAGCACCGCCGTCAGCGCGATGGCGCAGACCGCGATCATATTGCGCGTTTTGCCCGCTTTGAGCGAACGCAGGGCCAGCTTGCGGATAATCGGCCTGTTGTCTACGTTCATTCCTCTGCCTGCGTTCATTCCGCTGCCTGCGTTCATTCCGCTGCCTGCGTTCATTCCGCTCAGCCCATAAAAACTCATCGCGCGACCCTCCCGTCCTCAATGCGAATCGTCCTGTCCGCCATTTGCGCGATTTCGGGGTTGTGCGTTATCATCACAATCGTCTGCCCGAATTTTTGCCCGCTGACTTTCAGCAGGCCGATGACGTCCAAACCCGTTTTGCTGTCGAGGTTGCCGGTTGGCTCGTCCGCGAGGATAAACGCGGGCTTGCTTGCCAAGGCTCGGGCAATCGCCACACGCTGCTGCTGGCCGCCCGACAGCTGATTCGGCATACTCGTCCGCTTTTCCGTCAGCCCGAGCGTTTCAATGACATGCGCGATATAGTTTTTGTCGGGTTTGCTGCCGTCAAGCTGGAGCTGGAGCAGGATATTTTCCTCCGCATTCAGCACGGGTACAAGGTTGTAGCTTTGGAACACGAAGCCGATGCTGCGGCGGCGAAAAATCGTCAGCGCGTCGTCCTTCATTGAGAATATCGGCTTGCCGTTAATTTCGACACTGCCTTCGGTCGGGCGGTCGAGACCGCCGATCAAGTGGAGCAGCGTCGACTTCCCGCTGCCGGAGCTGCCGACGACGGATACGAACTCGCCGGATTCGACGGTAATGTCGATGCCGTCGACCGCCTTGACCACCGCGCCCGCGCCATAGTATTTTTTTAGATTGATGGTT
>JAITSR010000033.1 GCA_031287655.1 Clostridiales bacterium | reverse complement strand
ATGGAGCCGCCCCTGTCGCCCGTGCGCGCCCGACGAAAAACAGGGGTGGTCGTTCTCGATATCGCGGTAACGCGGATTTAAGCGCCGCTGCGGCGCACGCTCCCGCGCCGCAGCGGCGGACGCCGACGCATAGACCTTGGGGGCAGCGGCGGCGTCCGCCCCGTCCATGTTTCCGGTCAGGCCGCGATAGCGCGCGCGGCGGCTCAGATACTGAATGTAGCGCGCGAGCAGGTCCTCAATGAAGCCCGCCTGCTCGAGCACCAAAAAGCCGCAGCGGTCGAGCGTCCGCCGCGCGTGGGGACCGATCTTTGCAACGAACACCACGTCGCAGTCGGAGATCAGACGCACGCTGTCTGCAAAAGCGCCCTCGTCATGTCCGCCATGATCACACGCCGGCGTGTTGTCGCGCCGTTCGACGAACTTCCATTCGAGCGTCGCCTCGTCTATCTCCACAATACAAAAGACGGGGCAGTTTCCAAAGTGCCTTGATACAAATTTTCCGTCTGTCGACGCCAGCGCCGCGCGCATGGACTTCACCCCCCCCCCTAAATCCCGGACGCCCTGCCGCCGACGACAACGCCGGTCTCGAGCGCCAAAAGCTGATCGGACCACGAAGCCGCCCACTCCTGCAGCTCCGCAACTTCCATCGGCGACGGCGTGTCCGACTGCTCATGCGCCGCGATCCGCTCCGCGAGACGCGTATAAATTTTCGCCTGCTCGGAGTCCGGAGCCGCCTCGATCGTCGTTTTGCCCTTCAACTCGGACTGTGTGACCGTGATCGAGCGCGGGATATACTCCATTACGCGCGTCTTTGTGCGCTCCGCGAAGTCGTCGACAATGTCCTTTGAATAGCCCGCGTTGATCGAATTTGCAATAACCCCGCCCAGCAGCGCGCCGCCTGTATTGGAATATTTTTTGATGCCCTTGAACAAGTTGTTGGACGCGTACACGCTCATAAAGTCCGACGACGTCACGGTGAACACATGCTCCGCGATCCCTTCGCGGATCGGCATCGCGAAACCGCCGCACACGACGTCGCCGAGTACGTCGTAAATCACAAAATCCAGATCAAGCTGCTCGAACGCCTTCTGCCTCTTGAACAGTTCGACCGCTGTGATGATCCCGCGCCCCGCGCAGCCGACGCCCGGCGAAGGACCTCCCGCCTCGACGCAGTAGATGCCGTTGAACCCCTCGTGGATCACGTCGGACGCCTCGACGTCGCCTTTTTCGCGCAGCGTGTCCAGTACGGTCGGGATATATTGGCCGCCCCGCAGCGTGTTCGTCGAATCGCTCTTGGGATCGCAGCCGAACTGCATGACCTTAAAGCCCAGCGCGGACAGCGCGGCGCTCAGGTTGGATGTGGTTGTGGACTTGCCGATTCCGCCTTTTCCATAGATTGCGATCTGCTTGATCTTTTTTGCCATGCGAAAATGTCCTCTCAAAATCGAATAATATATCTTTATTCCACCGGGATAATCTTGTCTTTATACTGCGCGATCGTATCCTCGCCACACCATTTTTGCGCGATTTTGCCCAGCGTTCCGTCGTCCAGCATCGACTTTAAAGCGTCGTCGAACTTTTGGATAAAATCGTCAGGCACATCCTTATGGAAAACCTGATACACATCCTCCACGATCACAGGCTCCGCGGAGAGTGTGAGGCCGTCCAGCTTCAGTTCCTCCTGCACGGTATCATAGGAGCTCTTGTAGAGCAGGAGCACGTTCCGCTGCTTTGTCAGAATCTGTTGGAGCTGATCCGCCGTCGTCAGGTCGCCGGAGGCGTCCACAATCTTGATTTCAAAGCCGGGGTTCTCTTTATTGTAAGCGTCGATGATCTCCTTTTCATACGAGGTCGACGCGAACTCGAGCGTCTCGCCCGCGATGTCCTTTAGCGCCTGAAAGTCGTCCGCAGACCTGCTCGCGAGGTACATCGGGCTCAGGGCGTAATACTGCTTCGGGAACTTGTATGTCTCTTTTCGGGTGGCGCTCGCCACATACTGGCCGGAGCCGAAGTGGATGTTGCCCGCCTGCAGCGCCGCGAACAGGGCCGGCGACGCGTCAAAGCCGACGATCTCCACGTCGTACCCGTCAATGCGCCCAAAGGCTTCGGCGACGACGTCCTCCTCCAAGCCCACAAGGCTGCCGTCGTCGTCCGTGTACGAAAACGGCGCGTGGGACTGCTTGACGCCGCAGCGGAGCACGATGTTTTCCGTCGCGCCGCCCGACGCGCCGCCCGCTGCGTTCTCCGCTCCCGACGCGCCCGCCGGGGCTGAGCAGCCGCCGAGGGTCAAAGCCGCGAGCATCGAGGCCATAAGCAGCGCGCCGACCCTCCCGACCTTGCGGCTCTCACCGGTCTTACGGGCTTTTCCGAGTGTCCTGATCGTTCTTGTCATTTATTTTTCCCTCCGTTTTCTGATTAATAATGGTTGTACATATCCTCATCCAGAGAAATGCACCCGCGGATCCCTATGTGGGACTTATTCAGGATCTCCTTGTCTAAGCAGGGGGCCGAAACCGTCACAAAGAACACGTCCAGCGCTTTGGCGATATTCTTCTCAAAGCTGCTCCCCAACAGCAGTGTGGCGCGCCCGCGGTACTTTTGCGCGAGCTGCTCTATCAGGTAGACGTCGTTTTCAAAGTAAACGTCGGCCTTCCGGTCACACTCCAGCGCCTTGACGTGGGCCTCGACTTCCGGCTGCGCCTTCTCCGGCACGCTGTCCGTCACGATCACGGCGAGCGGGATATGCCCGTGGTCGTTCGTCAAAAAGCGCGCGATGCCGAGCACGGAGTTGCTCTCTCCGACCAGAATGTAGCGGTGGCGCTCAAAATTCCCCATCAGGGAGTCAAAGTACTCGTAGGCGTACTGCTGCTCCCCGGCGACCGCATCTTCCGCCTCCTCCCTGTCCAGACCCAGCTTTTCGGCCACCTTGCGCATGAAATCCGCGACGTCCGAAGGGCCGACCGGCATCCCCGGATAGTGCAGCGTCGGGACCCCGAACGCGACGTCGTAGTAGGCGTCCAGATTCTTGCACATCCACGGGGAAATGTTGACATTCAGCGCCGCGTTCCCCGAATCCTTCAGCTGCTGTATGCCGTCCCGGCGGATAAAGAACGTGTTCAGCTTGAGTCCCAGCCTGCCGAAAATGCGCTCGAGTTCCTCCATATCCCCGCGCAACGTCATGTCCTGACTCGGGACCTGCCCGTAAAGGTTCACGAGCCGCCCATCCGTCCGCGTCTTTTTCGCGAGTTTTTTTACGACCTCCATCAGCGTCGCCTGATAGCCAAAGTATGTGTCGCCTTTAAAGCCTGCGACGTCCACGCTGATGATCGGGTATTCACTGTCCTCAAAGTCGCGGAGCACGCCGCCGACGTCGTCGCCCGTGATGCCCATCGTGCAGCCGGTCAGGACCGCGTAAAGCTCGCCGTCCATCACCTCAAGGCTGCCCTTGATCGTCTCCCTGAGCCTGTCCGTGCCACCGAACACCACTTCTTTTTCATAGGTGTTGGAGCTCGGCATCCCGTGATAGCCGCCGAGGTAGTAGAGGTGCGTCTGCATCGCGGCCTGCATGCTGCACCCCGGCCCCGCGTGGAGGATCGGGATTCCCTTGTGCAAATTTCCGATCACGTCCACTGCCCCGTTCAGAGAACAGAGTATCCGCGGACGTTCCGTACATTTTTTCGTCGTCATATGTAGCCTCCGTGTCGCCTGTTTTTCAGTGTTACAGAACTTTTTTTCCGGTAACCGGTCAGCGGTTGACGTGTTCACATATTTATACTTCGCCCCCCGCAGGAAATTCCAAAAACTTAAACGCGTCCTCCTGATACCACGCCTCGCGGAACGGCGGGCTTGTGAAGTTTTTCAGCTTCGCGTTGAAGTTGTTGTTGTCCAGCGCATCCTCGATCTTGCGCCCGAGGTAGAGCACGCCGCGGTAGCCGAAGGTCGGACGCTTGCCGTCCAAAATATGGGTCGAAGGGAT
>JAITSR010000423.1 GCA_031287655.1 Clostridiales bacterium | reverse complement strand
TTCGGAATTCGGAATGCGGAATTCGGAATTAGAAAACCAACTCGGAATTGAGAATTGAGAATTGAGAATTGCTCATTCCGCATTATGCTTTGAATTCCGCTTTCTTCATTCCGCATTCTCTTCATTCCGCATTCTCTTCATTCCGAATTCCGAATTCCGAATTCCTAATTCCTAATTCCGCCCCTATACCCGGATCGACTGCCACTTGCCCCGCGCGAAGCGGGCCCAGCTCAGCGCAAAGCAGACGACGCCGTCCGAGCTCAGCGCGATCCACACGCCCGCAAGGCCGATTTGGATCGGCAGCATTTCCGTCACCAACACCCAGCTGAGCGCCGGACGCACGAGCAGCATCCCGACAAACGTAATCAAAGCCGCGAAGCGGGAATCGCCCGCGCCGCGCAGCGCGCTGATATAGACGAAGCGCGCGTTGGAAATCGGATTGACGACCGCGACGATCTTTAGCATATCCGCCGCGAGCTTGATAATCGCCGGATCGTCGGAATAGAGCCTCGCGACCCACTCACCGCCAAAAAACAGCAAAAACGCGACGACAAACGACACGACGATGCCGATGTGCTGCGTCATTCTGACATAGATACGCGCGAGGTCCGCCCGCACGCGGCCAAGGCTCTGCCCGACGAGCGTCGTCGCGGCGGTGCCAAAGGACATGCCCGTCATAAACGAAAGCTGCTGAATGTTCATCGCGACCATGTGCGCCGCGTAAGGGCCGTCGCCGAGGCCCGTCACGATAATCGTAAAGAGCATCATGCCAATGCGCATGACGAGCTGCTCCACGAGCGCCGGGAGGCCGATGTTCAGAATCCGGCGAATGACAGACCAATCGACCCGCCTGAGCTGCTTGACCCGGAACTGGACGAACTCCCTGCCGCGCGCGACCGTAAAGACCGCGATGCAGAGGGCCGTACACTGGCCGATCACGGTCGCGATCGAAGCCCCGGCCACGCCGAGCTTCGGGAACCCGAGGTTGCCGCCGATCAGACAGTAGTTGAAGAACACGTTCACGAGGTTCGAGGCCCCGTTCGTGTAAAAAGACGCGCGCGTGTTCCCGACACCGCGCAGCACCGCGTTGATACAGAATGTGAAGGAGAGCGTCGGAAAGCCGATGATCTGGATATTCAGATAGGAGAGCGACGCCGCGATCGTCTGCTCGGAGATGTTCCGGCCCGCGAGCAGGCGCACGAGCGGCTCGCCCCCAAAAGCCATGCAGACGCAGAGCAGCGCCGTGAGGCCGAACGTCATCAAAAGCGACTGGTTCAGGATCAGGCTCGCGTTTTCCGGGTCGCGCGCGCCCTTGAACCGCGCGACCATCGCCGTGGAGCCGATGCTCAGCGCCATAAAGGCCGCGAGCATCACAAAACGGGGCTGCGTCACGAGCCCGACCGCGTTGATCGCGTATGCGCCGAGGGACGAGACCATGATCATGTCCACCATCGAGACGAAGGACGCGAGCACGTTCTCCGCGAGCGACGGCCACGCAAGGTCTATGATCAGCCGCCGCTTTCCGGCTTTCGGCCCCACTTCGATGTCGATCTGCCGGTCCCCGCCCGGCTTTGGCCAACCGCCCGGTCCTTTTTCCTCGCGCGCCATGTGTTTTTCCAGCTTTCCGAATCATGATTCGCATATCATAACACAGTCGTGACCATAATTCAAAAAGTTTTCACTATGTGAAATTAAAGGCAGACGCCTGAATTATTTTCCGGCAAAGGCCGCGCGCAGGAAGCGGACCGAGCGCCCGGCTTCGCGGTCGAGCCCCTCTTGGCTCGTGTCCTCCGCGATCGCGCGCCACACCTTGATGTCGCTGCCGACCTGCCCGCCCGGCAGCACAAACGGCTCCATCACGACCGTGCCGTCATATCCGGTCTCGCGCAAAGCATCTCCGATTTTTAGCCAATCCATCCTGCCGCCCTCCCTCGGCGGGCGGCGGTTCGCCTCGCCGACGTGAAAATGCCCGAGGTACGGCCCCGCGGCGCGGATTGCGTCTGTTATGCTGTCTTCCTCGATGTTCATGTGGAAGGTGTCGAGCAGGATTTTTACGTTGTCGAGGCCGACGGCTTTTACATAGTCCACGGCCTCGGCCGCCGTGTTCAGGAGGTAGCCCTCGAAGCGGTTCAGGGCCTCCATGCCCAGCGTAATCCCGTGCCTGCCCGCGAGCTCGCCGAGCCTTTGCATCCCGGCGACGCTGCGCTTTCGGTCCTCCGCCTTATCGAACGGGCGCGTATAGTCGACCGGCCAATACGAGTACAGCCCGCCGCCGACAAACGTCGTTCCGAGCTTGTCCAGAACGTCGAATGTGCGGGACCAGAAGTCGAACGCGTTCGCGACGACCGCGGGGTCGGGGGACGCGATGTTCTCGCTCGCTTTGGGGCCGTAACCGCCGGAGATCGTGATCCCATGCGTCTTTGCCGCGCCCGCGAGGGCCCGGATTTTTTCCGGCGGCAACTCCGCGAGCCCCGCGCAGGAGATTTCCAAAATGTCAAATCCTAAGCGCGCGACCCGCTCCACATAGGGCTCGTAGTCCCCGCCCCACTCCTTTTCCCAATACGCGTAATAAATTCCGTACCGCATAACTTACCCCCTCCTTTGTTTGTTGCGTTTGTTTTTTCTGTTTCGCTTTGATTTTATGGCCTGCGCGGCTTTGCCAAAGAGCGCGGCGGCAAATGTCGCCGCGGCCGCCGCGGCGTGTACCCCCAGCAGTCCGCCCCACAGGCCGTACAGCTTGATCCGCAGGATATAGCGCCCCGC
>JAITSR010000304.1 GCA_031287655.1 Clostridiales bacterium | reverse complement strand
CCTGTCGTCATTTATGGCGCGCCACCTCCGAGCATTTTTGAAGTATCAAAGAGTTTATTTTTCAGCACGACATAGAAGTTGTCGGCGTTAAAGCGCAGCATTTTTGTGACATAGCGCGAACGGCGCACCGTCAGTACCTCGTCTTCGCAAAGCTCCGGCGCGGTATATCCGTCGACGGAGACGGACGCGGAAAAGGTCCCTCCGGCGGCGACCGGGACAATCCTGATCTCCTTGTCCGGCGCGACGAGAATCGGACGCGAAAAGATCACATGCGGGCAGATCGGGACAATCGAGATCGCGTCCAGCTCGGGGTCGATCACAGGCCCCCCCGCGGACAGGGAATACGCCGTCGAGCCGGTCGGCGTCGAAACCAGAATACCGTCGCCCGGAAAGATGTCGAGAAACGTGTCGTTTAAAAAAAGTTTCAGTTTGATCACATGGGGCGCGCCGCCCCGCCCGATCGCGAGCTCGTTTAAAACGATCTCCTCCGGATGGCTTTTTCGGCCTCCCCGCGCGCGCGTGACGGACAGCATCATGCGTTCCTCGATCCGGTACTCCCGGTTGAATACGCGGTCCAAAATCATGTCGATCTCGGAGATTTCGACCTCCGTCAGATAGCCGAGCGTGCCGAGGTTGACGCCGAGGAAAGGCGCGCCGGACGGGGACTTCGCCTCCCGCGCGGCCTTGATCAGCGTGCCGTCGCCTCCGATGCAGATCAGCGCGCCGCAGCGCGTCAGCAGCGCGCGGTCCTCCGTGAACACATCCCGCAAATCCGGGGGGCAGACAAAGCCCGGCACGCGCTCCAGCCCCGTCGAGAGCAGAGGGGCGCCGCCGTGCGCGCGAATCGCGCCGACGAGCTTGCGCGCCGTGGTTAAACCGATGTCTTTTGTCTCGTTTACGATTACGCCAATAGTCACGCGACAGCTCCGTTTTTTAAATTAGGCAGCGATTAACGTGTTCATGTCTGACCTGTTACAATTTTTCAAAAACGGGCGCCCGGTCCTCGTAGTGGACGACGGACGAAAAGCCGCAGTCGAGCAGGATGTCCCGAAAGACAAAAAACTCCGTCCCGGTGTCCCGCGCGCGGTGCGCGTCCGAGCCGAGGCAGATAAGCTCCCCGCCGAGCTCCCGGTAGCGCCTCAGAATCTCGCGGTCAAACGGGAAGCGGGCGCCGAGCTTTCGATAGGTCGCGGTGTTGATCTCGAGCGCCTTATTTTGCCGGATCAAGACGGAAAACAGCGCGTCAAAATCGTCGGCGCACTCCCGGTAGCGCATCAGCGGGTCCGGATAGGGCGCGTAGCGCGAAACATAGTCAAAATGCCCGAGCGCATCATAATCGCCGTACAGTTCAACGAGGTTTTTCAGCGTTGAAAGGTAACGAGAATACGCCTCGGCCTTTGGATATTTGCGAAAGAACGTATCAATATGGCTCTGCGGCACGTCGTCGACATAGTGGGCCGAAAGCAACACAAAATCGAACCGGACACCGGACATCGCGCGCCGGACCCTGTCCAGCACATGCGGCATCGGCCCCAGTTCGATCCCGTTCAACACGCCAAAATCCCCGCCCGCCGTCCGATAGTCCCGCAGCTCGCCCTTCGCGTACTCGGCCGGCACGATGTTTTCCGCGTTGAGACTCTCGTAGCCGACGTCCCAGTGATCCGTAAAGACGACCCCCGTCAGCCCGATTTCCTTTGCCCGCGAGATGACGTCGGAGGGCTCCGCGAAGCTGTCGGCGGAAAATCGCGTGTGCAGATGGTTATCGTACAAAGACTATTCCTCCACGCGGTAAATGTCCGCGCATTTGTTGCAGCAGCCCGGGCATCCGGCGGCCGTGCCGTCCGACTCTCCCGCCCCGACCTTGTAGTTTTCGATCGCGGCGCGGATCGCTTCCTCCGCGAGGTTCGAGCAGTGCATTTTGATCGGCGGCAGCCCGTCGAGCGCCTCCGCGACGGCCTGATTTGTCACAAGCAGCGCCTCGTCGAGCGTCTTGCCCTTCACAAGCTCGGTCGCCATGCTGCTCGTCGCGACGGCCGCGCCGCAGCCGAACGTCTTGAACTTTGCGTCCTTGATCACGCCGTCCTCGATTTGCAGATACATTTTCATGATGTCGCCGCATTTCGCGTTGCCGACGAGCCCGACCCCGTTCGCGCCGTCTATCTCTCCGACATTCCTCGGATTCGAGAAATGATCCATCACCTTTTCACTGTATACCATTTTGACTCCCCTCCTTGGTTTTTCTTTCCCGGTTTGGTCGTGCCGCCGCTCTCCCGCTCCATGTGCGGCGGCCCGCGGCGCCTATCTATGACGTCGCGGCTCCGGCCCCGGATTTTACAAAGTCCTCATAGAGCGGGGACATATCGCGCAGCCTCTTTACGATCGGCGGCAGGATTTCCAAAAGATAGTCGACGTCCGCTTCCGTGTTGTCCGTGCCGAACGTCACGCGTAAGGAACCGTGGGCGACCTCGTGCGGCAGTCCGATCGCGAGCAGCACATGCGACGGGTCAAGTGAGCCGGACGTACACGCGGAGCCGCTGGACGCGCCGATGCCCTTCATGTCGAGCATCAGGAGCAGCGACTCGCCCTCGATGTAGCGGAACGCGAAGTTCGCGTTGTTCGGGAGCCGCTCTGTCGGATGCCCGTTCAGCCGCGCGTAGGGGATCGCTTTTAGCACCTCTTTGATCGTCCTGTCGCGGAGTCCGATCAGTTTTTGATTCGTCGCGTCCATTGTCGCGACCGCGCGCGTGAGCGCCTCCGCAAGCCCGACAATCCCCGCGACGTTCTCCGTGCCCGCGCGCCGCCCGCGCTCCTGCGCGCCGCCGTGCATAAAGCGCTCCACCTTGGAACCGGAGCGGATATAGAGCGCGCCGACCCCTTTCGGGCCGTAGAATTTATGCGCCGCGATC
>JAITSR010000302.1 GCA_031287655.1 Clostridiales bacterium | reverse complement strand
CGATCAGGCCTTCCACGCGCAGGAGATGCAGCCATTCGAGCGCGTCGCGGAACGTCTTTGTCGTGTTGGAGGGGACGATTCTCGACGGATCGTTCGGGTCCGGCATCCAACCGTGGTTGTAGCCGAACGCGTTATAGACGTTCTGAAAATACCATTCGGAAAAAAGCTCGTTTGTCGTCAGCGTCACCATATCCGGCTTCGCGCTGTGGATCGCGCGCAGAAAATCCGTAAATTCGTCGATCGTCGTCGGAATCGCGAGCCCGAGTTCCTCGATGATGTCGGCCCGGTAATAAATCGGGAACGGGGTGAACAAAGACGACGAGTTCGGGAAGAAATAGTGGCTGCCGTCGGTGGATGTGAGACGGTCCCACGTCACGTCAAAGACCGCTTCCTTCACAGCCGGGTATTTTGCGAGTTGTTCGTCGAGCGGCATGAACGCGCCCTGCTCGATGATGTCATACATCGAAGGGTTGCCGGGCCCCATGTTCCAGATCACGTCGATGTCGGTGCCGCCGGCGATCAGGACAGTCACTTTTGAGTTGAAGTCCGCGACCGGGATGATGTTCGCGTCGATCTCGACGTTGCCTGCCTCAAACAGCATTTTTTCATAATCATTGCCCTTTTCATACGTCGGCGGCTGCCACACGGGGCGCAGATAGCTGAACTTGATTTTTTCCGCGGGCGCCGCGGTCGTCTGCTCGGCCGCCGCGGTCGTCGCGGCTGTTGTGGCGGCGGTCGTCGTCGTTTGCTCGGCGACGTTGATCGCGGCCGCAGTGGTCGTCTCGGCCGCGGCTGTCGCAGCGGTCGTCGCGGCGGCTGCCGTCGTGGTCGTCTGCGCCGCGCCGCCGCATCCGGCCAGCGACAGGGCGAGCAGCGCCGCCGTGAGCAGGAGCGCCGCCCCCGACAGGAGGGTCCTCCGCGCCTTCGTTTTCACCTTCACATTCTCGTTCATGTTCCCTTTGTTCATTTTCTTTCCCCTTTCTTTTTTATGTTATTCGGTGTTATGTGAGTGTATAAAGTACACCCGTCACCCTTTGATTGCCCCCACCATGATCCCCTGCGTGAAATACTTCTGTATAAAGGGGTACACGACGAGGATCGGCACGGTCGCGAAGATGATCGTCGCCGCCTTGATGTTGTCGGGATTGATCATTCTCTGCTGCGTTTCGGGTACGGAGCCCATGCCGACCATCTGGTTGTCGACGACGATCGACCGGAGCATCATCGGCAGCGGCCACATCGTAGAATCGTTCAGATAGATCATGCCGCGGTAGAAATCGTTCCAGTGCCCGACCGCGTAAAACAGGCCGATCGTCGCGATCGCGGGTTTTGAGAGCGGCAGGATCAGGCTCCCGAGAATCTGGAGGTCGGAAGCGCCGTCGATCGTTGCGGATTCCTCGAGCTCCGCCGGGATACTCCAAAAGAAATTGCGCATCAGAATAATATTGTAGGAACTCGCGAGGTACGGCAGGACCAGTACGGGATAAGTATTGATCAGGTGCAGCAGCTTGTTGATGATAATATAGGTCGGGATGATCCCGGCGTGAAACAGCATTGCGAACACAAAGAATTTCATCAGCAGCTTGTTGCCCGGTATCTTTGTTTTGGACAGCCCATAGGCCGCGAGCACCGTTACAAGCAGGCTCAGCGCCGTGCCGACGACCGTGACGCCGACCGAAACGTTAAAGGAGTGGAGCAGGATCGGCGTGTTGAAAATGTAGCGATAGGCTTCGGAGGAAAACTCGTGCGGCCACAGCATAAAGGGGACCCGCGCGATCACATGTGCGGGGGAGAGCGACTGGGCGAGCACGTTTAAGATCGGGACGATTGTGATGACCGCGAGCAAAAGCACGGTCCCATAGATAATGATCTCCGCCCACAGCGGGTTCCGCATGAGCTTGCTGACCCCAACGCTTTTACGGGGTTCGGAATCAACGACGTTTCGGGTGTTTTTTGTTAGTTCAGCCATGAGCCGCTCCTTTTTTTGTAGTCGCCATATGTCATCAATATGTCACCAAATGGACGCTTCGCCGCTTTTTCTGATAATCGTGTTTGCGACGACGATCAGGAACATACCGATTACGCCTTTGAACAGGCCGACCGCCGTGCCGAGACTATATTGTGAGCTCAAATAGCCGATGCGGAAAACATAGGTGTCAATGATGTCGGCGACCTCGTAGACAGAGGCGTTGTATAGATTGAAAATCTGATCGAAACCGGCGTTCATGATGTTGCCCAGCGCCATGATCAGCATGACCACAATCGTAGGCCGGATGCCCGGCAGCGTGATGTGCCAGATTTGGCGCATCCGCTTGGCCCCGTCGATTACGGCGGCTTCGTATAGCTGGGCGTCGACGCCCGAGAGCGCGGCGAGGTAGATGATCGCGCCAAAGCCGAAGCCCTTGAGCGCGTCGGTGACGATCAGCATCGGCACGAAATACTTTGTGCTCGTCAGGATATTCGGGGCTTCAAGGCCGAGGGAGGTAAAGACGCTGTTGATGATGCCCGTCGGACGGATCAGATTCATCACGATCCCCGCAAAGACGACCCAACTTAAAAAATTCGGAAAGTAGGTGATCGTCTGAATCGCGCGCTTATATAGGGAATGGCGCACCTCGTTCAGCAGGAGGGCGAAGATGATCGGCAGGGGGAAGGAAAAGATCAATCGCAGCGCGCTGATCGACAGCGTGTTGCGGATCAGGACGACAAAATTTTGCGAGTTGAAAAAATTGATAAAGTGTTTGAAACCGACAAACGGGCTCGCAAACACGCCGGAGAAGATCTTAAAATCCTGAAACGCGATGACGAGACCGAAATAGGGGAGGTACACAAAAATAACGAAAAATAAGAACGCCGGGAGAATGAACAGATAAAAATACCGCGATTTCCAGACCTCGCGCCATAACGCCGCGCCTTTCAGTTTGCGGCCTTGAACGGTCCGCATGTTTGCGTTTGCCATCGCTGCCTCCTTGTGAATATATTCGCTTACAAAACCAAAAATTTGCCGCCAAGCGCACGCAATTCCAAGACATCCGCAGACGTGAAACAGGCGTGCCGTCTGGGTTTGACGCAAAAAAAACCATTAGTGCAGATAACTATACTTATTTGCACTAAACAAGAGGGGTCTTATATGGTATTGTCTGGAAATTTGAACCACTAGATAAGGGAATTTTCTCTTAAAAAATGAGAGTGCAGATAGGTATACTTATTTGCACTAAATGGTATAAAACTCGCACTGACGGCACAAAATTAACATTTTTGTGGACTCTGCGTACTGCGGTCTCAATTTCATGATTGCCACTGGGGATATTCTATATTTGTTTTTGCCAAAAGTCAACAGCAAATTTCGGGCCGCCATAACAAAATTGACGAATGGCAATGGAAACGCAAAAAGACAAGAAATAACCCGCCCCTCCGCCGCTCGGCGATTGCAAGAGTTTTTTAGGTTTTTTCCGCCTTGCATAGGAATGGGCGCTATGTTATGATACAAAATGACTTTTAATATACAAAATACATTGTTACAATCATGTTGCAGCAATTATGAAAACGAATCGGAGGTGGACGCCGTGGTCGAGCCGGATGGCAATCCGTCGCATGTGCAGTCGGTGGCGCGGGCTTTGCAGGTGGTGGAGCTTTTGGCGCATGAAAACCGGGAAGTGACGCTTACGGAGATCGCGGAAAAAATGGGCTGGCCAAAGAGCACGGCGCACGGCATGTTGGCGACGCTCAGGGATTACCGCTTTGTCGACCAGTCCCCGCTGAACGGGCGCTATCGTCTCGGGATCCGACTGTTTGAGTTCGGGCATCAGGTTGCTCGCAGCTGGGACATCCGCGCGCTCGCCCTGCCGCATATGCAGCAGCTGAACCGCCAATACGGCGAGATGGTGCAGCTTGCGACCGAGGACCGCGGCGAGGTCCTGTATATTGAGAAGCTGGATTCGACGCACAT
>JAITSR010000274.1 GCA_031287655.1 Clostridiales bacterium | reverse complement strand
ATGCCGATGAACACGTCCGGCTCGAACTTTTTGATCAGGTTGATCTGCTCATAGGGTTGCATGTCCGCGACGTTGATAATAAACTCGCCCCCGTGGTATTCCTCTAGTCGCTCAAAATCGGCCGCGTATGCTTCCTCATAGTAGGGAGCATGGATGCACAGAAGCTGCATCCCGTATTCGCCCATCAGCGTGGCCGCGGCCAGACCGCGCCCCGTGCCCGCCGTAATGCAGACCTTTAAGCCGGAGGTTTTTTTCTTGATTTCGTTGACCTCCCCCTCGACCTCAGCCCGCTCCTTTGCGATAAAGGCCTCCGCCTCCTTTTCCTTCCCCGCGAGCTCCGCGATCGCCCGCAGCCACCGGTCCGTGCTCTCGGAGCCGATCGGCATACAGGTGACGACATAGGGCGTGCCATATTCCTCTTTTAAGAACGCCATGTATTCGTCGCCGAAGATTTGGCACACGGAAATGTTGTACTCCGCGGCGGGGATTCGCATGATGTCGTCATATGTCGCGTTGTACGGCATAATATTGGCCTCGAGCCCGATCGCGCGGAGCATGCGCTTCATCTCCTTCTGGTCGGCAAAGCTCAGGGAATGGGTCGCGAACAGGTTGATCAGGCCCTTCTGTTTTTCGGGGCGCGCATCCCGGATGACGTAGTTTTGCAGGGCGGCGAGCGCCAAGTCATAGCCGGTCGCGTGGTTCCTCGACTTAAAGCCCTCGCAGTGGACGGGGGCGAACACCGAGTCGGGGTATTCCTCATGCAATCTCTCCGCCGCGGCGTCGATGTCGTCACCGATGATTGCGGCCGCGCAGGAGGACAGAATGAACACGATCTTGGGTTTGTGCCGCGCCATCGCCTCCCGCACCGTGTCCTCCAGCTGTTGCTCGCCGCCCAGAATGATCTCCCGCTCCCCGAGCGCGGTAGAGATCACCCGGCTGTTCGCCTCACCCTCGCCCTTGTGGCGCTTGTATACATTCACACGCTCCAGCGTTCCCAAGGCGCACAGGGCGGAGCACCCGTAAGGCGAGTGTATGACCATCACCGAATCCTGTATGCTGGCCAGCGCGTTTACGCTGTTGACCTGCACGCATTGGATCCCGAGCTCGAGCGTGCGGCGCGCAGTCTTTAAACAGCCCTTGTTGACTTGTTCGCGCAAATGCGCCGCCGTGCCGGCCTGCGCGTCGGTAAAACCGGCCCGTGAGTCACGGATTTTGTCCTCGATTGCCTTTGTCATCGTCGGCCTCCTATAAGGGTAAAGTGGTTGATATGCGGCTAAATTGTAAAAATGTAATCCTGCGGGATGATCCGCGCCAAAAACTGCTTGGTCCGCTCGTTTTTCGGCCGACCGAAAATCTCTTTCGGCGTGCCCGACTCCACGACCTGCCCTTCGTCGAGAAAGATCACCTGACTCGCCACGTCCTGTGCGAACGACATTTCATGTGTGACGACGATCATCGTGATCCCCTTTTTTGCGACATTTTTGATCAGCTCGAGCGTCTCGCCGACGAGTTCCGGGTCCAGCGCCGAGGTCGGCTCATCAAAGAGGATGACGTCCGGGGAGAGCGCCACGGCCCGCGCGATGCCGACGCGCTGCTGCTGCCCGCCGGACAGATTGACGGGGTAATAGTCCATCCGGTCGGCGAGGCCGACCCATTCGAGGATTTCCTCCGCGATCCGCCGCGCCTCCTCCTTTGGCTTTTTTTGAACCACCAAAAGCCCCTCCATCACGTTGCCGAGCGCGGTTTTGTTTTGAAACAGGCTGTAGTTTTGGAACACGAAGGCGCTTCTCCGGCGGACGGCAAGGACCTCCTTTTTATGGCACTTTTTTAGGTCGACCGACAGTTCGCCGATCGTCAGCTTTCCCTCGTCCGCCCGCTCCAAAAAGTTGATGCAGCGGAGCAGTGTCGTTTTCCCCGAACCGGATGGCCCGATGATCACCGTCACGTCGCCCTGTCCTACTTCGACGGATACGCCTTTTAGGATTTCCGATTTCCCAAAGCTCTTTTTCACGTTTTCCAGCTTAATCATATAATGCCTCTGCTTTTTTTGCTTATTTTAGGACGACGCCCGTTTTATACTTGCCGACGCTGCGCTCGATCAGAAGGAATATCCGTGAGAACAGGAAGCTCAAGACCTCGTACAGCACGGCAATCACGAAGAACGCCTCAAGGAATTGATAGCTCGGGCTCGCCAGAGTGTAGGCCATGCCCGTGATCTCCACGACGCTCGCATAGTAAGCCAGCGTCGAGCTTTTGACCAGACCCACGAACAGGCCGCCCAAATTGGGGACCGCGACGACGATGGCCTGCGGGAAAATGACGCGAAAGTACGACTGTACTACGGTCATGCCGACGCTTTTTGAAGCTTCCATCTGGTCGTGGGAGACCGCGCCCAAGCCCGAGCGAAACACCTCCGACGCAAAGGCCGATTCCGAAAGGCCCATCGCGATGATCGGATAGAGAATATTCCTGTTCCCGACGGCGGGGGCGACCGCGAGACCGTGCTCAAACCGGTAGAACGCAATGAAGGTCGGGACCGCGTAGTAAATGAAAAACATGATGATCACGAGCGGCACGCAGCGCATAAAGGAGACGTACACAGCCAAAATCTGCGACAGCCCCTTCACCCTGTGAACGCGGACGAGCGCGATTACGATGCCGAGCGCCCAGCCGAACGCCGCCGAGGCAACCGTAATCAGCTATGTGTTTTTTACCGCCGGTCCGATCGACGACAGCATGTT
>JAITSR010000271.1 GCA_031287655.1 Clostridiales bacterium | reverse complement strand
TGCACTCATTTGATCCGACCTTTCATTTGGTGTATGTTATGGTTGCAGACAGAAATTGAAACTTAAAAGAGGTTACCATATGTTCATATTAACACATTCAGCTAAAATAGACACGCTTGGCGTCGCTCGCAGTCCGCGAGCGATAGCGGCGACGAGCGTCGGGAGGGAATGGTCATAAGGATGGACGCGGCTGTATTGGAATGGCTGGACAATTGGGCAAATCGGGCGGGTTTCGCGTTGGGGCGGACACGGCTTGAGACGTTTGGGAAGTTCGGGGACCTGTTGACCGAATCGAACCGGAAGTTCAATCTGACGGCGATCGCGGACGAATGGGAGATCGCGGCGAAGCATTTTGCGGATTCGCTGTGCCTTGCCGCGCATGTGCGCGAGCTGCGGACGCTTTGGGACGCGGGGGAATCGGGCGGCGCAAGTGCTGCGCGCGGCGCGGCGGCGCTGTTGGACGTCGGCGCGGGCGGCGGGTTTCCGGGTATACCTCTAAAAATCCTCTTGGGCGGCGCGCTTTCTGTCACGCTGCTTGACTCCGTTGGGAAAAAGGCCGCGTTTATGAATGAAGCCGCCGCCGCGCTCGGGCTTTGCGGCTGCGCGGCGCTGCACGCCCGCGCGGAAGACGCGGCGCGGCGCGCGGAGATGCGGGAGCGGTTCCGCTTTGTGACGGCGCGGGCGCTCGCGCCGCTGCCGGTGCTGCTCGAATACTGCCTGCCGTGTGTTGTGCCGGGCGGGATGTTCATCGCGATGAAAGGGCGGCGTGAGAACGCCGAGCGCGAGCTCGCGCAGAGCCGAAAGGCGCTCGCGCTGCTCGGCGGGAGGCTGCTCCGAGTCACGGAATACGAACTGGAAGCCAATTTCCCCGGCGTGACGAGCGCCGAGAATACCGCGGACGCCGCAAATACCGCAGACGCTGTAGATGCCGCGGACGCCGCAAACGGCGCAAGTATCGCAAGCGATGCAAATGTCGCGCGTGCCGCGAGCCTCGCGCCGGAAAACTCGAAAGGCTCAGAGTTTTCGCGGACGCTGATCCTTATTGAGAAGGCGGCGCGCACGCCCGCGCAATACCCTAGGCGCGCGGGGACGGCGGCAAAAGCCCCCTTGTAGAGCCGCTTGTAAGTCCCTTGCCGGACCCCTTGCAGGCAACCGGCGCGCGGTCATACGTCATTCCATCATGAGCCGTTTCACAGAATCACCTCCACGCCATCAACTAGCTTTTTCAAATCCACCAAAATAACGCTGCCGCCGCGGTCGCCGTTACCGCCGCCGCTGCCGCCGCTGCCGCCGCCTATTCGGGTGGCTTCTTTCTTTGCGCTTTGCGTGAATCCCGATTTTGAGAAAAACATAAATGTTTTCTTTGTGAACTTTGAGAACAATTCAGCTTTTGCGAACAGCTTTGTCATCTCAGCCGCATCCAGCGGCTCGTTGCGCCATTTGCATTCACACAGGACCGCGCACTCATCATGGAACGCCAAAATGTCAATTTCAACCTGCGTTTTTTGTACAGGGTCCGCGCCCCACCAACGACCGATTTTTGTGAAAACAAAGGGGAGCTTTCGGGCGCGGTTCAGCCGCCGCAGATATTCAATGCAGATATTTTCAAACACGTTGCGGCCGATAAATTCCGATAGTTTTTTTTCGATAAATCGGTCATATAGTGTTTCTCCGTCGTCCTGTTCCACGAGCTCTACATTGTCGAACACAAACCGGTACCAGAACTTGAAATAATGATCCGTGATTTTGTAGATGCTTTTTCGGCCGCCGACCACGCCCACCGGCGTTTCCCTCGTCAGAATTTGCAGCTCTATCAGTGAACGGATGTATTTGGCGCATTTGTCGCTCTGCATCCCCGTTTTCGTCACAATGTCATTCAGCCGACTCGCGCCGTTCGCAATTGCTTCAATGATCGCGTTATACACCATCGGTTCGCGCAATTCCTGCTTTAGCAAATTGCGCGGCTCCTCGTAAAGATATGCGGAACGTTTTAGGATTTCCTCCAGCACATTTTCTCTGATAGATCGTGTGTCGCTGAATTTTTGTAAATACTGCGGGATGCCGCCCGTGATGCCATAGGCGGTCACCTTATCCTCCATGCTATAATTCGGAACAAAACGACAGCTGTCAAAAAAGCCAAACGGCTCGATCCTCATCTGTGAAGTCAGCCTGCCATAGAGCGGGCTTTTTGCGCTAAGGAGCCCTTTTTCCATAAAACTCATCGAAGAACCGCATACGACAAGAAATAATTGCGAATTCAGCATTTGATGGTCTATCAGGTTTTGTAGCACGGAAGGGATGGATTTATTCGCGCCGACAAGATAGGGGAATTCATCCAGCACCAAAACGATCCGCTCGTTCATTGCCCTGACCGCGATAAATTCAAAGGCCGCGTTCCAGTTTTCAAACGCGCTCAAACCTGTTTGGCCGAAATGCTCATGGATTTTTTCTGAAAAGATATTAAGCGCCGTGGCGTGATCATATTCTTGCGAAACGAAAAAGATGCCCGGCTTGCCTTTGACAAATTCAGCGAGAAGCGTCGTCTTTCCAACGCGTCTGCGCCCGTACATCACAACAAACTGGAAACCTTTTTTTTGATACAACTCATTTAAGAGGGAAAGTTCTTTTTCTCTGCACAAAAACATATCCGCGCCTCCATGCCGATGTCGAATCAAGTGCGAAAATTCGAAGTCCAATTTTACGAACTCTAAATTTACGAACTCTTGATTCGGCTATTATTTTATCCGGCTTATAACAATAAGTCAATCCCCAGTAAGTGTAACCTGCCAATGATAATTTTATACTTACTCGCTCGCAGACCGTGCGCCTGACGGCAGCTGCTTTAGTTGCTCAGAGTAAATTTATTGCCGTCGGCGGAGTAATACGTCAGTGTCTCCCCACCGTCGTCCGTCGTAACGGTCACGCCGTACATGCCTCCGCTGACCGACAGGACGTCGCCGTCTATTCCCCGGACGGAAACGCCCTTGCCGCCGCTTGACGAGCAGAGCTCATCGTCGGAAACATAGAACAGTTTTTGACCCTTGAACAGACGAAAAACGCCGGGGTTTGCGGTGAAGTCCTCGCCCACGGTTACGGGCTTGCCCCGGCCCTTTTGATAGCAGACCTCGTAGTCGTCGTTCACAAAGAAAACAGCCTTGCCATCGGCGGTCGCGACGAACTGAAACACGCCGCCGTCAACGAGCTCGACTCTCTCGGCGCTGTCGTTTGTGCCGTCGACTTGGTATATGCTATCCGACCTCATATAAGTGAGCGTTTTTCCGTCGCCCGCCAGATACGGCGCATATACGTTCGTGACTACGCTTGCGGCTTCAAACTTCCCATTGATATAGTAAACGGAGTTGCCGTCCGTATAGAGAGTGTCCGCAAAGGACGCGACGTCCGCGGCCC
>JAITSR010000339.1 GCA_031287655.1 Clostridiales bacterium | reverse complement strand
AGGATATTTTCGTAATAATGCGCCATAAAACCGCCGACCCGCTCGCAGACAAAGCAGCCGTCTTTCGCCTTTTGCGACGCGGCGAGCAGTTTTTTGACGTCGCGCTCCCCCCCCGGCGCGGACCTTTTGGTTTGGGGGAACAGGGCCGCCTCGAGCTCCGGCAAACGGCTCTCCAAGATCAGCGCGAGCGAGAGCCGGTTCTTGACCGCGAGCATTTTTTCAAGATGCGCGCCGCAAAAGCCCAGTTGATTTGTGCGCACGCGGACGTCCGGCTCCATCATCGCCGCGCCCATCACATACTCGACGGAATCGGCGTCGAGCTTAGACCAAAGCCGGCACACGGGGCAGCCCTCATAGCGGTCAAAGGCCTCGTTGATCGGAATTGTATAGATCGTCTCTTTCATAAAAGTCCTCAAAACAGCTCGCGCAGAGCCTCCAAAGTTTCTTTATCCGGCTTTAAACCCGCGCTCTCAAACGACCGGCGCAGCTTTTTTGTCATACGCGTCCGGTACCCCTTCACATCCGGGACACGCGCCGCGCCTTCGGCGTCATGGTCCACGAGCCCGTTTTGAATCAAAAAGTCCGCGTAGAAAAAAAGCTCGCCGAGCTGCCGCGGGCTGTACCGCGCGAAGTTTTTCAGCCACTGCTCCATGCGGGCCGGGCGATAGCGCTCGTCCATGCGGAGGAAGTGTTTGTACACGCGGAGCGGGTCATACACTACGGCGCCTTGCGCAGTCGGCTGTGTGGCAGGCTGTGTGAATGGCTGTGTCGTAATCTGTGCATCGCCTTGCGCGGTCTCCTGTGTGGCGCCTTGTGCGGCACTCTGTGCTTCTGTTTGTGTGGATTGTTGTGTGGCTTTTTGCAACGCCGCTTCCCTGACAATGCGAAGACCGTTCGCCGAGAGCGCAAAGCCCGTCCCGGCTATGCAGTCCGCTATGAACAGCGACCACGTCTTGTAGCCAAACACATGATAATTTGGGACCTTGATAAAGACCGCCATCGCGTTGCGAAAGAGCTCCAGATCGACGGCGCCCTCGTCAAACACGCGGCTTATCAGCGTGTCGGATGCACAGTCCCCCATAAACAAAGCGATTGCGCGCAAAAAGTCCATGCCCGCATACCGCTCTTTTCCAAAAAAATAGGCGACGCGCTCCCGCCAAATCTGCAAGAGCGCCTTTGACGGCGGCATTTCGTTCCTAAGATTGATCCAGTCATTGCAGGCACAGAGCAGCGAGGACGACGCGCTCGAGTTCGACACGAGCAGCGCCTTCTTTTTGTGGCTGTGCAGGACTTCAAACAGATAGCGGAAATCCCCGTCGCCCGTGACGACCGCGACCGTCGTGACGGACGGCTTTTTCAGCGTGACCGAAAGGATGTCCGCGTACATCTTCAAATCCACCTGATTTGGCTTTGTCTTGCCGTTATGCACCACGGCCTTCAACTCCACAACGTGGATCCCGCGCGCCTCCGCGGCCTGACGCACCGAGTTTTCAGCCCTTTTTATACCGTCGTCGACGATGTACGCCCACTGGTCGACGATCCTGTCCGCGATCGGGCTCTGCCCGATCCGAGTCAGGATTTGATCCAACACTTCCCCGTTGATCGCGACATTCTGCGTATCGTAGAACACCACCGTACTCATGCAGCCATTTCCTTCCTGATAACCAGTCAGCGGCCAACGTGTTCACAATCGCCGCCGTGGCCGGGTCACCTATGTCGCCCCTCCCTGTTGACGAGGGAAAAAATGTGGTATCATATTCGCCAAAAGAACTAAAACGGCCGATAGGCCGATAAAACGAAACAAAACGCGGCGCAGCCGGAGCCGAACAGGAGCGAACCACGATATGAATCAACCGTTACAGGCATTTTCGCAAGCCATCAAAGGCAAAAAAGCGGCCGTTCTGGGCATCGGGATCAGCAATACGCCGCTGATTGAATTTCTTGTCCGGCTCGGCGCGGACGTCACGGCGTTTGACCGGGCGGACGCCGAACAACTCTCCGGGCGGCTTTCGCGGCTAAAAGAACTCGACGTCGGCTGCCGTCTCGGCCCGGATTACCTGTCCGGCCTCAAGGGCTTCGACTGGGTTTTTAAAACGCCCGCGATCCGGCCCGATATTCCGGAGCTCGCCGCGGAGCGGGCGCGCGGGGCGGTCGTGACGTCTGAGATGGAGGTCTTTTTTGACCTGTGCCCCTCCACAATCTTCGGTGTGACCGGCAGCGACGGCAAAACCACGACGACGACGCTGATCTGCGAAATGCTAAAGGCGCATGGGTACGTCTGCCACCTCGGCGGCAACATCGGCACGCCGCTCCTGTCAAAAGTCGGGGAGATCGCGCCCTCCGACATGACGATCGTGGAGCTTTCCAGCTTTCAGCTTCAAACCATGCGAAAGAGCCCGCATGTCGCGGTCGTCACGAACCTCTCGCCCAACCATCTGGACGTCCACAAGTCCTATCAGGAATACGCGGAGGCCAAAAAGCAGATTTTTTTGCACCAACGGGAGGACGGCCTCTGCGTTTTGAACTACGACAACGAAGCGGCCCGCGCGCTGTGCGGCGAAGTACCCGGACGTCTCGGCCTGTTCAGCCTGCGGGGCGGCATCCCGACCGCGGGGGCGCGGGGCGACGGCGCAAAGATTCGCCCCGACGTGTCCGCTTTCGTTCGGGACGGGGCGGTCTGGGTCTCGCACGCGGACGCGGGTACGAACATGAGCGCGGGCGTAGGTACGAACATGAGCACTAGCGCGGGCACGGCGGTCGGCCCTTATGCGGCGCGCCTTCTCGACGTGCGGGACATCCGCCTTTTGGGCGCCCACAACATCGAAAACTATCTCGCCGCGATCTGCGCCGTCGAGCGGTATGTCGCGCCCGAACACATCCGCTCCACCGCGCGCGGCTTCGGCGGCGTTGAACACCGTCTGGAATTTGTGCGGGCGCTCCGCGGCGTCCGATACTACAACGACTCGATCGCGACAAGCCCGACCCGGACGATCGCGTGCCTTGCCGCGTTCCCGGAAAAGATCATCCTGATCGCGGGCGGGAAGGACAAAAACCTCGACTTTTCACCGCTCGCGGCGCCGCTCGCCGCAAGTGTCAAACTCCTGATCCTCTGCGGCCAGACCTCCGGGAAGATCAGGGCCGCGCTGCTCGACGGCTTACAAAAGCGCGGCGAGCCCAAAAACGCCGTCCCCGTCATTGAGTGCGACGGCTATGAGGATGCCGTCCGCGCCGCGTGGCAAAACGCGCAGGCAAACGACACGGTCGTCCTCTCCCCCGCGAGCACGAGCTTTGACCGCTTCCGAAACTTTGAGGAACGCGGCCGTCTGTTCAAAGACCTTGTGAACGCGCTCCCCGACTAAGCGCCGCGCCTACCCGTCGAACTTTCTCAGCTTTTTCTCCGGGGCTTCCGCCGCGAGCTCTCTTGCACAGCTGCTGCATATGATCTTGCCTTTAAAGTCGACGACTTCCTTTGCTTCGCCGCAAAAGATACAGGCCGGCTCGTATTTTTTCAGGATAACCATGTCGCCCTCGACATAGATTTCCAGCGGGTTCCGAATTTCGATGTCCAATGTGCGCCTGAGCTCAATAGGCAGAACGACCCTGCCCAATTCGTCCACGCGCCTGACGATCCCTGTTGATTTCAAAAAAACCCCTCCTTTATGATCCGCGATTCAGCTAAATTATATATTTTTTGTAATTCTTTGTCAATCACGACATTTTTTCGCTCGCAGTCCGCTCGCTCTCCGCTATGGAACCCTATGGTTCCCTTCGGCGACTGCTTCGCAGCCTGAGCACCCTCCTTACTGCGGACAAGGGGCGATCCAGAAACCTGCGAGAAACATCAATTCCCCACCGGGGAATCGATGCCCCTTGTCAATCCCCGGTAAGTGTAACTTGCCAATGATAATTTTACACTTTGTGCGTGTGAGCGTGCAAATGCTCCGCGCAGTATTCGTAGTCGCCCTCGCAGCGCGAACAGTAGCGGAACTCCAACTCGGGGGCGTCCTTTTCCGTCCTCCCGCAGACGGCGCAGCGGTGGAACGTCCCCTTCGCCCGCTCGGCGTCCGCCTTTTTCAGTTCAAAGTCTCGCCGGTTAAAAAAGGCGCGGCGATTGTTGCGCAGCCCACGGACGATCCCGCCGCCAAAAAACAGGAAGAACGCGCAGAGCGGCATGGCAATCAGCAGGCGCGCCTGCCACGAGCCCGCCATTACAAAACTGTACGCGGTAAAAGCCCACGCGGCCCAGCCAAGCCACTTAATTTTGACCGGGATGAAAAAGAAAATCAGGATTTGCAGCTCCGGCGCAAGCTGGGCAAAGGCCAAAAACAACGAGAGGTGAATCGCGCCCGCGCTCCCCGGCGCGCCCGTAAGCAGTGAGGCGGCGACCGTCGCGGCCAGACCGCAAAAATAATAGAAATTCATCTTAAAGCTGCCCCACGCGTGCTCAAGGCTCGTACCGATCATATAGAGGAAATAGAGCTCGAGCAAAAGAAATATCGGAGACGAGCCGAATGACTCCGCAAAGACAAAGGTCACGACGCGCCAGACCTCGCCGCGCAGCACCTCGCCCGGGAGCAGCATGAGCCGCGCCGCAAACTCAGCGCCGCCGATTCCCGTAAAGCCAAACAGAAAAACCGCCGCGTTCCCGATGATCACATAGAGAATCAAGTTTCGGACCGCAAACCAGCCGATCTTGCGCTCCAACATATCCAACAGGCGCATTGCCATCCCCATCCTTACTGCAAAAAATCAACAGCCCCGCTGCAAGCAACGGGGTCGTCGGTATCCATCATTTTCTGTATTTCTGGGTCTTGCGGTTTTCAACTACGGACAAAATTGCGTGTTTTACGCTTTCATCGTCTCACATGGTTTCGGAAGGCAGAAAAATAATTCGGATTACGCGCCGTTTGGAAAACCTACTTAAACTTCCTCTTGCGCGCGGCCTCGGACTTCTTTTTTCTCTTGACGCTGGGCTTTTCGTAATGCTCCCGCTTCCTGACCTCCGCCAAGACGCCCGCCTTTGCGCATTGGCGCTTAAAGCGTTTGAGCGCGCTGTCCAGTGTTTCGTTCTCCTTGATCCGTATCTCCGACATGTGTTTCCCTCCCCCCGATGACCAACGCGTTTTTCGGAAACGGCAAAAAATGATTTTTCGCTCCCAAATTTGCCCCGGCCAGAGTGTGCCAAACCAACCGTGACTATTATATAATCTCTATAATTTAAAGTCAACAAAATTCCGTGGCAATTCCATGAAATATTCGCCCTATTATTTTGTTGCTCGCGCCCCGCTCGTCGTGCAGCTAAGAACCCTTGATTTGTTATGCAGAATAGCGTACAATAATAAGTACAATATTTTGAACAATGGAGATGATTTTATGTTAGCTGTTAATTACTCTACAATCCGCAACAACTTAAAAGACTACTGCGATAAGGTTACGGACGAATACGAAACCGTGATTATCACGCGCAAAGGCGAAAGGAATATCGTAATGATGAGTCTTGACGAGTACAACGAGCTTACAAAAGCTGCCAAAAACGCGGCTTATCTTGATATGATAGATAAGTCAATGGCACAGCTCGCCAAAGGTGAAGGGAAGGTCCACGAGCTGATTGAGGTTGATTGATGATAAAAATATGGGCTGATAAGGCTTGGGACGATTAT
>JAITSR010000183.1 GCA_031287655.1 Clostridiales bacterium | reverse complement strand
TATCCGCAGATTCAGGAGGCTAAAATGGATTTCATTATTCAAAGTAGAAAAGAGATGGACGATAGGATATACGTTTATCCAACATCCGCAATCCAGCTGGACGGGAAAAAAATAAATTATGCGCATTTTCTTTTGTCAACGGATAATGAAGGGTGCATAAAGGCTTTAAAGGCGATTGGCGGCAGAATAGATATGCGGCAAATAAATTCCATTATTGATGATACACCTTTTATTTCTGATACCTATAAGCGGTTCTTGAAAACAATGATAAAGGAGCGAAAAGAGCATTTGATTGATAAGTCTTTGGAGCGGTTCGGCTCAGGAACTTCAAAAGCCTGTAAGGCACTGCCGAAATAGCGGTGAAAGGCAGTGTGCGCGGGAGCGCGCGGTTTGTCGCGGAGCTGCGGGCCTGCGCGAAAATCAATTTGACCTTGAACGTGACGGGCAAGCGGACGGACGGCTACCATGAGCTCGAGTCCGTGATGCAGTCGGTTTCGCTCTGTGACGACGTGACCGTGACCGTGACGGCGCCGGACGCAGACGCGCGGAGTCGGGACTGCCGCGCAAGCGAAGCGGACGCGCCGCGGATCAGGCTGACGATCGAGCCGGGGCGGGGCTTCCCCGGCACACTCGACATACCGGCGGACGGGCGCAACACGGCGTATCGCGCCGCGCTGGAATTTCTGCGGGAGACCGGTCTTCCTTTTGACGTCGCGATCCACATTCGCAAGCGCATCCCGGTCGCGGCGGGGCTCGCGGGGGGGAGCGCGGACGCGGCCGCCGTCCTGCGCGCGCTGAACGGTGTCGCCGGACAGATGGACGAAACGGGCGGCGTTCGACTGACAAGCGAGACGGGCGCCGCCCGTCGGTCGGGTCTCGTCGGCGCGCGGCTCACCGCGGAGAGACTCCGGGCGGTCGGCGCGCGTGTCGGCGCGGACGTGCCGTTTTGCCTGAGCGGAGGCGCGGCGCTCGCGACGGGGATCGGCGAGCGGCTGCGCCCCTTGCCGCCGCTGCCGCCGGGTCTTTCGATCGTGCTCGCGAACCCCGGTTTCGCCGTGTCGACCGCGTGGGTATTCGGGCGCTATTCCCTCGCGCCCGGGCAGGAGATCGAAAGACTTTCCAAAATGACGCATACTATGATACAATCACTGGAAGAAAATCGGATTGACGACTTTTGGGATCAGGCGCGGGGCTCTTTGTTCAATGTCCTTGAAAGCGTCGCGATCCCGGCCTTTCCGGCGATCGGTCTTTTAAAAGAAAACCTCCGCGCGCAAGGCGCGCACTGCGCGTTGATGAGCGGCAGCGGGGCGACGGTGTTCGCCCTGTTCAAGCGGGCGGACATCGCGCGAGCCGCGGCGCGGGGTTTGCGGCGAAAGGGCGGCTGGGCGCTCGTGTGTCAGGCGGTCCCCGGCGTCGGCAAAGAGGAAACAAGGCAATAGGGTATAAACAAACAAGCAAACAGGCGGAAAGCGAGGTCTGTCGTCAAACAGCGAATGAAAAAAGAAGCGGCGTGGTTTTTGGATTTTGTGAACAAATATAAGTCCGGGATCGCACACACGTTCCTGTTCAACTTTAACGTGCGCGACTATGTGGACAACAAGCGGGAGCTGGAGCGCTACATCGGCGACGAGTTTCTTTCCGAGCGCAAATTTATGGCTGTCGCGAGCTACGACCTTTCGCGCGGCCTGACCTTTCCGGATGCCGCGATGGAGCGCGAGTTCCGCAAGATCGCGACAAACGGCGCGCCGCTCCCCCCGACGTCTTTGCCGTCGAGGCTGTTCCCCCTGATTGACCTCGCCCTCGCAAGCACAAAATTTGCGATTTTTATCAACCACGCGGAGATGCTCGTTCCCGCGGGCGGCACGGCGAGCATGAACGGGGAGGAACGCTGCGCGCTGATCTGGCTGTGCGAGTGGTCGCTGAACGCCCGGATTTCCGCGGTCGGCAGCCTTGTGTGCCTGACGGCGGGCAACATCGCGGGCGTCGCGCCGGAGCTTTTGAGCTCGTCTTACAAGGTGGAGCCGATCCTTGTCGGCCTGCCGGACGAGGCCGAGCGCCTCGCGTACATCAAGGCGCAGCTCGCGCAAAAGTCCGTCGCCCTCGACATTTCGGAGCGCGATTTCGCGGCGCTGTCCTCCGGCCTGTCGAAAAAGAGCATCCGCGACATCATGCTCAAGGCCGAGGCCGAAGACGTGCCCGTGAGCTTTGAGTTCATCCGTGAAAAAAAACACTCCGTGCTGCAAAAAGAATATGGCGACGTGCTCGAATTTATCTACCCGGAGACCGGGTTTGAGGACATCGGCGGGATGGAGGCGGCAAAGAATTACCTGATCAAAAACGTGATCGAGCCGATCCGGCGGAATGATCTGCGGCGCGTCCCGATGGGCGTGCTGCTCTGCGGACCCTCCGGCACCGGCAAGACGCTGCTCGTCTATGCGCTCGCGCGTGCGAGCGGCTTTAACTGCGTGAAGATCGACATGTCGCGTATCCTCGGGCAGTACGTCGGCGAGAGCGAGAAGAACTTTAAAAAATGCCTTTTGGGCGCGCAGTCGCAGCAGCCCGTGATCGTGTTCGTCGACGAGATCGACACGGCGTTCCAGCGCGGCGACGAGCGCGACAGCGGCGTCAGCCGCAACATTTTCAGCGAGTTTTTGCAATTTACGGGCAACTCCCGGAACCGCGGCAGGGTGATTTTCATCGCGGCGACGAACCGCCCCGACCTGCTCGACCCGGCCCTCAAGCGCGCGGGCCGCTTTGACAAAAAGATTCCGATCCTGATCCCGTCGAGGGACGAGCGCGCGCAGGTGTTTTCCGTGCTCGTAAAAAAGTACCGGTTCCGCACCGATATAGACGATTTTACGATTTTCGCCGACAAGACGCCGGGCTATACGGGCGCGGAGATCGAGACGGTGCTCCGCAAGGCGTATGAATTGGCCTGTGACGAGACCCCGGCGAATGGGACGGCCGATGGCGCCGCCCCGGCGAATGGGCTGACCGATGGCGGCGCCCCGACGAATGTGCCGGTCGGCGCAGCCGCCTCCGCCGCATCCGCCGCAACAGCCGCGGCCGCGGTAAGCGTCCCGATTGCTGATACCTGTATTCGCGCGGAACATTTGCTGCGCGCGGTCGAGAAATGCCGCCCGAACACGGGGCAAATCGAGATGATGACGCGCTTGGCAATCGAGGAATGTGACGACGACGACCTCTTGACACAGGGGGAATAAAATGGTCGGCGGACCTTCGCGGGAATCGGATATGACATTTCACTTGATTTTAATGGAAAATATATTGATTCGGGGAGGGTAATATGGGATTATTTAGTAGGTTGGGCGCGATGTTCCGTGGCTTTTTCGGACTTTTTGTCCGGAATGTCGAGGACAGCAATCCGGACGCGATGTTCGAGGACATCCGCAACCAGATTGACAAGGCGCGAAAGGATGCCGAAAAGCAGATCATCGACATCCAAACGAACGCGGAGCTCATGAAGATCGAAATGAAAAAGTCGGAAAAAGAGCTGGAAACCGTTCGCACCCGGATCGATATGGCGAAGCGGCAGGGCCAAAAGGACTTGCTGATCGAGCTTTTGGTTCAGGAGGAGGACGTGCAGGCGGTCTTTGACGCAAACAAGGCCGCTGTGGACACGGCGCTGACGGAGGTGGACCGCATTAAAGGCGATTACAAGCTCTTTGAGTCCGACATGAACCGGCGGCTCAACGAGCTTCGGACGCTCAAGTCCCAATCGAAGGTCGCGACGCTGCGCGGAGACATCAACTCGGCGAACGCGCGCTATTCGGCCAGCAGCAGCCGGGTCAGCAAAGTAAACGAGAGCATGGAGCGCGCGCGCGACATCGTGAACACGAAGGCGGCGCGGGCAAACGCGATGGAGTCGCTCGGCGAGATGAACACCGAGACAAAGCTGCGCAGGCTCGACGCCGATTCCGCCCGGGAGCGGGCGATGGCGCGGGCGGAGGCTCTGCTCGCGGGCGATGAGGGCGGCTTTGAAGTAAAAGAGAAGGTCGAACAGAAAACCGAAGCGTAAAGGCATGTCCATAAGTTCGGAAGGAGCCGTGTGAAGCTGAATTATCTGAAAGGCGCGTTGCTGCACCACAGGAACATCATCGCGCTCGCCGTCGCGTTTATAGTGCTCCACGCGGAGCTCTTTCCGATCCCGTTCCTCAAAGAGGATTTCGCGATCTACGGGCTTTCGCTCGCGGTCTACGCGGCGTTTGCCGCGCAAAGCCTGTTGGACCAGACGTTTCGGACGGATTTGGAAAACAAGCAGCTCATCGCCCAGATCAAGCGCGTTTCAGAGGAGTGCCGCCGGAGCGCGCGGAACCTCAAGCGCAAGCTCGACACGACGGCGGCGCAGCGGCTCTCGGTGGTGATCCGGGAGATGGACGAGATCGTCCGCTCCTTTTTGGGCGGCGACAAGACGCCGCTCAAAGCCCGCGTCGTGAATAAATCCCTGACCCTCGCGACGACGTATATCAAGATGACGGATATGCTCCGTATTCGGTCGCGGGACTCGGACGGCACGCGGATTTCGTTCCTCGCGCAGCGGATCAATACAAACACGAGCAACCTGAACAATATCCGGGACCACGGCATCGCGGAGGAAATCCGCCGCGTGATCGAGACCGACGAGAAAATGATCGAAGCCTTAAAGAACGAGCGGCGCGAACTCGAAAAACTCGACGCCCGTCTGCAATATATGGAGAGCACGATCGGCATGTTAAAATACAACATCATCTCAAACCTCGAGTCGGAGGACACGCTGAACGATCTCGAGGACGAGGTAAACGAGGCCTCGGCGCTGAACTCCGTGCTGAACGACCGTTACGAGGAACGGCGCGACGGGCGGCGCGCGCGGCTATAGGGGAGCAAATAAACATAGTATATGGCGGGGTCGCGGGCGGCGTCGCCCGCTTTCGTAGGTACACTGTATGGGCGTGAGGTGCGGCGCGGACATCGTGGAGGTGCGGCGGGTCGAGAAGGCGCTGAGTAAGCCCGGCGGCGGGCGATTTGCCGCGTCTGTTTTTACGGACGCGGAAGCGCGGTACTGCGAGGCGAAGAAGGCCGGGCGGTTTGAGAGCTACGCCGCGCGCTTTGCCGCAAAAGAGGCGGCGCTAAAGGCGTTGGGAATCGGCCTGTTCGCGGGGGCCGAGCTCGTGGACATCGAGGTCGTAAACGACGCGTGTACGGGCGCGCCGGTTCTTTTGCTGCACAACGGGGCGAAGGGGTTCTATGAGCGGATGCGCGGCAAAAGCCTTGCCGTCAGCCTGTCGCACACGGCGGAATACGCGCTCGCGACGGTCGTAATCGAGTGTGACTGAATCGCGCGGCGCGGCGTAGGTTATTTGC
This sequence comes from Clostridiales bacterium, assembly GCA_031287655.1. Classification (GTDB taxonomy): domain Bacteria; phylum Bacillota; class Clostridia; order WRLR01; family WRLR01; genus JAITSR01. The sequence goes on along the minus strand of JAITSR010000183.1, from coordinate 1,377 downwards.
GATGTGTTGTGTGAATTGTTGTGTGGTGTACTGTGTGGAATGTGTTGCGTGTTGTGTCGCGCAATGTGTGGTTTGATATATTTGGTGCGTATGGCTATGAATACGAACGACCGACAAAAAAGTGAGTTCTGTAAGACCGCGCTGATTGCTGCGCTGTTTTTTGTATTCGCGCTTTTCTTCTCGTCCTGCGACGCCGCGAGCGTCCGCGCGGCCGTCCTGCCGCCGGAGCCGACGACGCGGCCGCAAGGCGCGGCGGATGCCGGCGGCGGGGGTCTTCAGTTTACGGAAAAATCGCCCTATGACAAAAATACGGTCGTCGCCGTCAATACGGCGGTCGACGTATACGAGCGCGCGGATAAGACCTCGGCGCGCCTGACGCAGCTGCTGTTTGACGAACCGGCGCAGGTCCTTGAGCGGAGCGGGCAGTGGGTCCGCCTGAATACGGGCGGGCGCGCGGAGGGCTGGGTCCGCGCGCGGGACCTCGACGGCGACTGGACCTGCGTCGACGGGCGGCGCTACACAGGCCGGATTGTGATCACAAACCGGGAGAAGCAAATTTACTCGCAGCCGCGCAACGGGGCCGTCATACGCGACATCAGCATGGGTACGGAGCTCTTTGTCATCGGGAAGTCCGACAATCTTTATCAGGTCGCGCTGCCCGGGAACCTGACCGGCTGGGTCTTTGAAAACGGCACGTTCCAGCTCGACGGCGGCGAGAAAATCACAAAGACGACCGCTGAAATTTTCGCGCAGTCCTGCGTAAAATTCAAAGGGACGAGTTATTTGGAAGGCGGCGTGGGCTTTGCGGGGATCGACGGCGCGGGGCTGCTCTATATCGCGGCAAAAGTCAACGGCGTCGCCTTGCCGCGGGGCCTCGCCGAGCAGTTCACGTCGGGGGAGGCGGTCCCGGTTGCGGCCGTCGCCGCTCTCGTATCTGTCGAGTCCGAAACATCGGCCGCACCCGAAGTTACCGAAGTCTCCGAGGCGGCTTTGGCGGCTGCCATACCCGCCGCCACTCCCGGCTCGCCGATCGCTGCGGCGCTCAAAGTCGGGGATGTACTGTTTTTTAGTCTGAACGAAGGGGAAACGACGGTGAGCGACATCGGAATCTACACGGGCGAGGGGAAGTTTATCCACGCGAACCGGCGCAACGGCAAGGTGCAGTATGAGGACGCCGCCGCCGCGTATTATCAGCAGCGTATCCTCGGCGTCAGGCGGTATTTTTGATGGGGGCGGGCGCGCGGGAGGCGGCGCTTTTTGCGTTGGAGGACATCGAGCGCAACGGCGCGTACAGCGGGGCCGCGGTCGGGCGCGGAATGAGGCGGGCTTTTGGCGGCGGCGCGGACGGCGAACAGGAATTTACGGCCGCCGATGCCG
>JAITSR010000322.1 GCA_031287655.1 Clostridiales bacterium | reverse complement strand
GATTCACCATTTGATCCTGCCCGCGCTGACGCTGAGTTTTCTCTCGTTCGCAAATCTCGCGCTGCACACGCGCGAAAAGCTGGTTGACGTTTACGAGAGTGACTACGCGCTGTTCGCCCGCGCGCGAGGGGATGGCGAAACCAGAATTCTGTTTCGCCACGGGCTCCGCAACGCGCTGATTCCCGCGATCACAATGCAGTTTGGTTCGTTTGCGGAGCTGTTCGGCGGGAGCGTGTTCGCCGAGAATGTTTTCAGCTATCCCGGGCTCGGCGCGGCGGTGTCGGCGGCCGGTACGGGCGCGGCGGACATTCCCCTGTTCCTTGGCATCGTGCTGTTTTCCGCCTGCTTTATCTTTGTCGGGAACCTCGCCGCAAATATTCTGATTCAGGTGATCGACCCGAGGACAAGGCAAGGCGTGAAAATATGAGGGGGAAGGCCGCAAATTTGAAAGAAGCAGACGCAGGCATGAAAAGAATGGTCATAAGCATGGGTATGAAGGGTATTTTTGCAAAAAAACGGGGCCGACGTACCGCCGCGGCGATCACCGGCTGTGTTTTTTTCGTGATCCTCCTTGCGATCTATATCGGTGGGGCGTTGCTGCCCGATTCCGCGCTCGCCGCGGACTTTTCACAAAAATCACTGCCGCCGTCCATGAAGCATTTGTTCGGAACGGATTTTCTCGGGCGCGATATGTTTGTCCGCACGGTCAAAGGGCTTTCCCTCAGCCTTGCCGTGGGCGCGGTCGCGTCTGTGATCTCCGCGCTGATTGCGCTCGCGGTCGGTGTGACGGCGGCAATGGGGCGCGGCATTGCCGACCACGCTGTGAACTGGTTTATCGACGTGTTTATGTCGGTGCCGCACACGGTGCTGATCATCCTGATCTCGGTCGCGTTTTCGCGCGGGGCCTTCGGGATGCTGGTCGGTCTTGCGGTGACGCACTGGGTGAGCCTCGCGCGTATCATTCGCGGCGAGGTCCTGCAAATCCGCTCGATGCAGTATATCACGGCGTCGCGGCGGTTCGGCAAGTCGCGGCTGTGGATCGCGCGCAAGCACATTTTGCCGCACATGCTCCCGCAGTTTTTTGTCGGACTGATTTTGCTGTTCCCGCACGCGATCATGCACGAATCGGGTCTGACGTTTCTCGGCTTCGGTCTGCCGCCGGAGCAGCCCGCAATCGGCATTATTCTTTCGGAGTCGATGAAGTATCTGTCAGGCGGCGCGTTCTGGCTCGCGCTGTTCCCCGGTTTGGCGCTTGTTTTGCTCGTGTTGATGATTGACAAGCTCGGCAATACGATCCGTTCGCTTTTGGAACCGCGGGAAGCGCAGCTATAGCCGGTTTGCGCCTTTCGCAGAAAGGAATGGTCATAAAAATGAACATACTTGAAGTAAAAAACTTGTCGCTCGCGTTCAGAATGTATGACGGGGCCTTTTCCCGCCGCGATTTGTCTGTGCTCACAAACCTCAGTATCACTGTCCGCGGGGGTGAAATCCTCGCCGTCGCGGGGTCCAGCGGCTCGGGCAAGAGCCTGCTCGCGCACGCGATCCTCGGCATCCTGCCAAAAAACGCCGTGACGGGCGGGGAGCTGTTCTGGTGTGGCGAAAGGCTCACGCCGAAGCTGCAGCAAAAGCTGCGCGGCAAAGATTTGGCTTTCGTGCCGCAGTCGGTGACTTATCTGGACCCGCTGATCCGGGTCGGCAGGCAGGTTACGAAGGACGATAAGCGGCTTGCCGATTTATTTTTTCGCTATCACTTAAAAAAAGAGGTCGCGCGTCAGTTCCCGCACGAGCTTTCGGGAGGGATGACGCGGCGTATCCTGATCAGCGCCGCCCTTGCAGGAAATCCAAAACTTGTGATTGCCGACGAGCCGACGCCCGGTCTTTCGCCGCATCTTGCCGAACACGCGATGAAGCATTTTCGCGAGATCGCGGATTCCGGCGCGGCCGTGCTGCTGATTACGCACGACATTGATCTGGCGATTCGATTTGCCGACAGGGTTGCCGTGTTTTACGCCGGGACGACGGTCGAAACCGCGAACGCTTCGGATTTTGCGGACGAGAATCTGCTGCGCCATCCGTACAGCCGCGTCTTGTACCGCGCGATGCCGCAAAACGGTTTTGCGCCTGCGGTCGGCAGTCAGCCCTACGCCGGGGCACTTCCGCGCGGCTGCCTCTTTGCCCCGCGATGTGAAAAATGTACCGCCGAGTGTACAAAGGCGCCGCCTGCGCCGCGCGTGGTCCGGGGCGGGGAGGTTTGCTGCCGCCATGCTGCTTGAAGCGAAAAATATCGTGTTCGGTTACGAGCGCGGCAGGAACATTTTGGAGAATATGAGTCTCTCGATCGAATCGGGGGAGCGGCTCGCCCTTGTCGGGCCATCCGGCTGCGGCAAAAGCACGCTGGCCCAAATTTTGGCGGGGAATTATGTACCCGGGTCCGGTCAGGTTTTGCTTGACGGCAAAGCGCTGCCGCGCCGTGGTTTTTGCCCCGTGCAGCTCATCTATCAGCACCCGGAAAAAGCGCTGAATCCGCGCTGGAAGCTCGGCAAATCGCTTTTTGAGGCGTGGGCCCCCGACGACGGCTTTCTAAACGCGCTCGGCATTGAAAAGGTCTGGCTCTCGCGCTATCCCGCGGAGCTGTCTGGCGGGGAGATGCAGCGGTTCTGCATTGCCCGCGCGCTCGCCCCCGAAACGCGCTTTCTGATTGCGGACGAGATCACCACGATGCTCGACGTCGTTACGCAGGCGCAAATCTGGAATATGCTGCTGCGTATCGCCGCGGAACGGAACCTCGGTATCCTCGCCGTGACGCACAACGGCGAACTCGCAAAAAAAATCAGCGCAAGAACCGTGACGTTTCCTGAAAAAACATAGCGATAAAGGGTATGGCGATGGCCGCCCCGTCTGAGGATTGGGGAATGTCGGATTATTTTTAAGTTTTTGTTGCGTGGAACGACAGAAATATTGTATATTATGGACATAAGCAACGCCGGAGGAAGCGGAGCGACTTGAAGCGGCGGCGCGAGAGGGAAATGGTCATATTTATGGATTTAGTTGCATATACAATGCAATATGAAGGCCCGACTATAAAATCAGCGTTAGCGCTCGTGCCATTTGAAGCGGAATATTATGAAAAATACAGGGACGTTTACCATGACTGCTTTTATGAAATGCGAAAAGCGTTGGAACTGCGTCCATATTGCGCATGTGATTCTCTGGAGCAATTGCTGGCAAAAAAAGAAAGTATTTTTTTATGGGTCGCCGACAATGAGATCGTGGGTTCCGTCGCCGTTTATGAAAATGAAATTGACGATTTGATCGTGGCAAAGAAATTCCAGAATCAAGGATACGGCAAGCAACTGCTCCAATTTGCGATTGCTCTGCTGCAGGAAAGAGAGCGATTCCCGATACGCCTTCGTGTCGCCGAATGGAACCGCAAGGCGGTTTCATTGTATGAACATAATGGATTCCGTATTTCGGAGATCATACGGTCTTGAACTCTTGCGGCTTTCGTGAAATCGAGGTGACAGGATAATTTCCGCAAGTGATACAATTGATGTATCGGCGCGAACTGTGAATAATCGCTGGATTATTCCACTGTCAGGAGGCAAGTAAGCCAAGAGCCTTTGTAAGCTGTTGACGCATAGCAGGAACGTAAACTTGTCGGGAAAGGCCTAGCCAGCCACCCGTACCTAGCCTTTGGGGCTGAAGCGGTAACGTTAAGCCTAAGAGTAAGGCGGGGAGCAACCGATTACTTCACCTCCTTCCGATAGACTTTTTGGAGCAGAGCAATTATCTCCTCGATTTTGTCAAGAATAACCTCGCCAGCTATTTCGTCTTGATTTTGATTGCGTAAGACTTCCCTCAACTGCTTTGATTTTTGATAAAGACGCAACTCGATCTTTTTCTCGTCGCCCTCAATGCCCAAGCGCATGATATTTCTTAGCTCTGTGTCCGAAATAGCATTCGTCGTTCTGTACCGTAGGGCTATGTCAAGGCTACGTGTGTCCAGAACAATTTTCTTCAAGTCCTTTTGAGCTTTATACATAGCGTCAAAGACATTTGTTGTCAAATATGGCTCTTCGATGAAT
>JAITSR010000102.1 GCA_031287655.1 Clostridiales bacterium | reverse complement strand
CTGCGAAAAAAACATTATCCAACACTGACACAGTCACTGCTTAAGAATTAACGTTCATTTATTTAAGTTTAGGATTTGCCTTATGGACTTGCAAGCTCGATTTATGTTGGTTATTGGAGGTTGCGACAAAATAGCCCTTCTATACTTCCGATCGCTTCATATTATGCTGAATATCTAAATGTTTCGCTTTTTTACGCCCTCAAATGTGTTTTGCGATAATTCATAAATACGCTTAACAGCACGGCGCCAACGTGGTATAATAAACGCGAACAGAAACGGCGATATGCCTTTCGGCATACGCCCGCGTTTATTGAATCATATGAAACGAGGTATCAGTGTAATGCATTGGTCTGAAATATTGGCCCAACAGGTTATTGAGCGCAATCCTCACAAGGAAGAATACGTTTGCGCCACCGGCATCAGCCCGTCCGGCTCTATTCATATAGGGAATTTCCGCGATATCGCCACCAGTTACTTCGTGGTCTTGGCGCTGCGCAAACTCGGCAGGAAGGCAAGGCTCATACACAGTTGGGACAACTTTGACAGGCTTCGCAAGATTCCGGCCAACGTCGCCGCCGTGGCGTCGGATATGGAGCGATACATTGGCTGCGCGCTTGCCGATGTGCCCAACCCCTTTGCCGGAGAAAATGACGCTCCGACATATGCCGCTCATTTTGAACGGGAGTTTGCGGACTCTTTGGAAAAATTCGGCATTGCGCCGGACTATCGATATCAGGTTGATCTGTACAGAGCGGGTAAGTATACAAAAGAGATTTTGCTTGCGCTCAGCGAGCGCGGCCGGATTTTTGATATTCTGGATTCGTTTCGGACACAGGACGCAATAGAGGGTGAGCGCGACAGCTATTACCCCGTTGCGATTTATTGTTCTGAATGCGGGCATGATACGACGAAAATTCAAGATTATGACGAAACGACGCATATCGCTCACTATCAATGCAAGTGTGGTCATCAATCAGAATTTGATTTTAACGCGGATTTCAACTGCAAATTATCTTGGAAAATCGACTGGGCTATGCGCTGGGGTTATGAGGGTGTGGATTTCGAGCCGGGCGGGCAAGACCACGCCTCACCATCCGGCAGCTACCAGACATCGAGGATTATAGCAAAAGAGATATTCGGCGTGGACGCTCCGATTTTTCAAGGCTATAGTTTTATCGGGCTCAAAGGCGCGACGGGAAAGATGTCAGGGTCCTCGGGTTTGAATCTTACGCCTAAGACATTATTGAAGATATATGAGCCGGAGGTGATCCTTTGGCTCTACTCAAGAACCGACCCGTCACATTCGTTCGACTTTTGTTTTGACGAAGGCATTTTAAGGCAGTATACAGAATTTGACCGTATGTACAATGCCGTCGCCAACGACACGGCGACCGATGTCGAACAGGCGATCATGTTTAATTGCGCCGTGAATCATCGGGTGATAAATACTGTTCCGATGTCTTGGCTTGTACAGTTTGGATCGGTGGTCAATTTCAGTCCAAGCGTACTTGAAACCGTTTTTACAAAGATCGGTACGCCTTATAAGACGAGCGAGTTTGCGTGGCGTTTGGAGCTTGCCCAAAACTGGCTTGAAATGTGCAGCCCCGAAAGCGTGAATCATCTCAACAAACACAGAAACTGGGCCGCGTACGAGGTACTCTCGGAAGACGAGCAAAGAGAGATTGCGGTTCTACATGAAAACCTGCTGAACAATGAGTATACGCTGGATGAACTCAACGCGATGATTTATGCCGTGCCTATGCAAGTGTTCGGCGCAATTGATGATCCAAAACGCAAGAAAACATTGCAGGCGGCGTTTTTCAAGAATGTGTACAGGCTGCTGATCGGCAAGGAACAAGGACCGCGTCTGTATTTGTTCCTCTATGCGCTTGAACGTGGGGCGTATATGCACCTTCTTGACTTTGACGCGCCGAAAACGGAAGAAGAAATTGCGGCGGAGCATCCAAGCGTCGTTGAGGTGATTGCGGAGATTGAATCTGAAAGCGCTGATGATAACGCGGTTACAGTTCAGCCAATCAAGCCGCCCATTCAGATTGACGATTTTGCGAAGCTTGATTTGCGCGTATGCGAAATTATTAAGTGTCAAGAAATCCGCAAGTCGCATAACTGTTACAAGCTGACGCTAAACGACGGATCGAGCGAGCGTGTGATTGTTTCATCGATTAAACACGATTATACGCCGGAGCAGCTGACCGGAAAAAAGATTATCGTCCTCGTCAACCTTGCTCCCGCAAGAATCACCGGGGTAACATCCGAAGGCATGCTCCTTGCAACCAGTAACGATCATGGCAAGAACACAGTGATTTTCGTCGATGAGATTGTGCCTAACGGCTCATCGCTGCATTGAATTTTGACAGATAATCGGAGGCAGTGAGGATATGACCACAGCAATGAAAAGGACGGAGATCGCTCAGGTTCTGCGTGAGCCGGAGCGCTATGTGGGCGGCAGGCTGCGCGTCGACGGTTGGGCGCGCACGGTCCGCGACTCAAAGAACTTTGGTTTTATCGAGCTGAACGACGGCTCGTGCTTTGTGAATTTGCAGATTTTTCTCGACCGGGAGCGGCTGCAAAACTACGCGGACGCCGTCAAGCTGATCGCGGGCTCGTCGCTCTCCGTCACGGGGACACTCGAAAAAAGTCCCGGAAATAAGCAGCCGGTCGAGTTAAAAGCGGAGACCGTGGAGGTCCTTTCGGCCTGTCCGCCGGAATACCCGCTGCAAAAAAAGCGGCATACGCTCGAATTTTTGCGCGGCCTTACACATCTGCGCGCGCGGACGAACACGTTTTCGGCCGTGTTCCGCATCCGCTCGCTGCTCGCCTTTGCGATCCACCGCTTTTTTAATGAGCGCGGCTTTGTCTATGTCCACACGCCGATCATCACGACGAGCGACAGTGAGGGCGCGGGCGAAATGTTCCGCGTCACGGCGCTCGACCCCGGCGCTCCGCCGCGCGACGCGCAGGGCGGCGTGGATTTTTCGCGGGATTTTTTCGGCCGGGAGGCGGCCCTGACGGTCAGCGGCCAGCTCGAGGGCGAGGCTTTCGCGCACGCGTTTGGCAAAATCTACACATTCGGGCCGACGTTCCGCGCGGAAAATTCAAACACGCCGCGGCACGCCGCCGAGTTCTGGATGATCGAGCCCGAGGCCGCGTTCGCGGAGCTCGGCGAAAATATGGACCTCGCCGAGGACATGGTCAAGTATGTGATCGCGGACCTGCTCAAAGAAGCGCCCGCGGAGCTCGCCTTTCTGAACAGCTTTGTCGACACGGGGCTGCTCGCGCGGTTAGAAGCGGTCGCGGGCGCGGACTTCGCGCGGATCACCTATACGGAGGCCGTCAAAATCCTCGAGCGGAACAACGACCGGTTTGAATATAAGGCTTTCTGGGGCTGCGACCTCCAAACGGAGCATGAACGCTTTCTTGCGGAGCACGAAATGCGGCGGCCTGTCTTTGTGACGGACTACCCGAAGGAGATCAAGGCGTTTTATATGCGGCAAAACGACGACGGCAGGACCGTCGCGGCGATGGACCTGCTCGTGCCGGGCGTCGGCGAGCTGATCGGCGGCAGCCAGCGCGAGGAACGGGCGGACCTTCTGGAGCGGCGGATCGCGGAACTCGGCATGGACGCGGACGCCTATCTTTGGTATCTTGAGCTCAGGCGGTTCGGCGGCGTGCGCCATTCCGGGTTCGGGCTGGGCTTTGAGCGGGCGGTTATGTATCTGACGGGAATCTCAAACATCAGGGACGTGCTGCCGTTCCCGAGGACGGCCGGGAGCGCAGACCCGCCGCAGGCCGTGAGCGGGCGGCCATGAGTGCGGCGCGCCGACTTCAATGGCCCCTCTCCACACCCCGACTCCATTTCGTCGCTATTTGTGACGAAGCGGAGCGATGAAACGGAGGTTGTATGTACCCGTTATTAACACTTAACGACGACACCGAAATAACGCATTCGGGCATTATTATAGAGGGCGACAGAGAATTGGTAAAAGTATATATCGAGCAGCCGATACATATGGGGTTTAAATCTGCTTATTGCTATTTGCCTGATTACAAATGGAAGGA
>JAITSR010000083.1 GCA_031287655.1 Clostridiales bacterium | reverse complement strand
TTGAAGGCAGAGATGCCGATTGTTGAGGTCGTTGAGAAAGCGCAGGCTGTTTTCAAGCGTATCGACCGTGCGCAAAAGCGGCTCCGCCGCGTCGCCGCCGCGCCCGGCGGTCCCGAGGGCGGCGCGCAGCAGGCCGAGCTTTGTGAGGATAGACTCATATTGCCGTTTCGGGTCGAGCGCCTCAAACTCGGCCGCGGCCGAACGCTGCGTCCGGAAGCGGGCAAACAGGCGATCGCGCACGGCCTCGCCGCGCAAAAGCCCGACCTCGCTCAAAGCGTCCCATTGCCGCGCAATTTCGGCGATTTCGGCGGCGTCCATGTCCGCGAGAAAGGCATGTCCCGCGGACGGCGATCTTTGCCTCGAGACCGCGAGAGCGCCGCCGCCGAGAAAATCCGCCGCGAGTTTGAAAAAAAGCCGTTCAAGGTTCTCCGTTCCATAGGCCGCCGCATACGCGGACAAACGCGCGTCGCCATCGATCAGCAAATTCGCGAACCGTCCGGCGAGCTCCGCCGCCCCGGCGCCGCGCGTCGTCGTCGGCGCAGTAGACGGCGCGGTGGTTGGCATAGTGGTTGGCGCGGACGCGCCGCGCTCCGCGGACGATGCCAGATCGGCTTCGGACGCGGCGGTCCGCCAGACCTCCAAAAACGTCTCCGCAATCCGCTCCGCCGGTGTGATTTGAGTCGGTGCGGCTTGCGCGTCTGACGCAGCTTGAACGCCCTGCGCGGTCGGCATGGGCTGTGCGGTCGGCATGGGGGTCGGCGCGGTCGGCGCCGCGTCCGGCGGCGGTTCCCCGCCGGAGAGCAAGCCAAACAGAATCGCCCCGTTTGCGTCCGCCGCCCGCGGCGCTCCCGCGAAAAAGCCAGAAGCGCCGCCTTCGGGTGTCGCGCCCGACAGCGCGGAAAGACCAAGCCGCTCCAAACTTTCAAAGGCCTCTTGCAGTGTGAGCAAAGACGTGAGCTCCAACGCGGCCGGGCCGCCGCCCCCCTGCCCCACCATACCGGACGGGTCGGCAGTGTGCGCCGCAAGCATTTCACCTTGCCGGTCCGTCTGAAAAGCCGCGAGCGACTCCGCAAGCGACGAAAGCGCGGCGGAAAGATCGAACCGCCCGTTCAGAATATCCGAGAGCAGCGCCGGGTCGCCGTATACGCCGCCGACGCCGTCGCTCACGAGGAAAGCCGCTACGTCCGCGCCGAAGCCGCCGGGCAGGCGCAGGATTTCTAAAAAAGCGCCAATCGTCTGCGCCGTAACCGGGAAATCGTATTCCGCAAGCGCGCGGACGGCCGCGAGAGTGTCGGTATTCGTCGGCAGGCGCAGCGCCCGCAGAATATCGGCCGCGCTCTTTTGCGCCGCCGGGACGTCCTGCGTCTTTGCGGCGTCAGGCGCTTTTGCGGCGTCAGGCGCTTTTGCGGTGTCAGCCGCGCTTTGTTTTCCGCTCGCCTCCGCACTCGCGCCCGCGCCGGGCAACGTGCCGTCCGCCGCCTGTGGTCCCGGAAATCCGGGGATACGGTCAACTTTCATATGTGCTCCATTTCGTCGCCCTCGCCGCGACCGCGCTTCACGAAAGCCGGAACGACAGCCTGTGAATCGGGGACGCGCCATATTTCACCAGAGCCGCGTAGTGCTCGCGCGTACCGTAGCCCTTGTGCTTCGCGAAGCCATATTCCGGGTAACGCGCGTCATAAGCCTCCATGATCCTGTCCCGCGTGACTTTCGCAACCACAGACGCGGCGGCGATCGAGACGGAGAGTGCGTCCCCCTTGATAATCGGATACTGCGGGATCGAAATGCCGGGGATCGTGATCGCGTCGATCAAAAGACAGTCCGGACGGAGATCGAGCGCCGCGACCGCGCGCGCCATGCTGCGTTTTGCCGCGTTCAATATGTTGATCTCGTCGATCTCGTCAGGCTCCGCCGAGCCCGTCCCCCACGCGACGGCGTTTTGCGTGATCTGTTCATACAGACGCTCGCGCGCCTTCGGCGTGAGCTTTTTGGAGTCGTTCAGTCCGTATAGGAAGCATGCCTCCGGAAGGATCACGGCCGCGGCGACCACCGGCCCCGCGAGCGGCCCCCTGCCCGCCTCGTCAATCCCGGCGATCGCGGAAAAACCCGCCGCGCGCGCCCTGTTCTCATATTCGGACATCTGAAGCAGGCGCTCCGTCTCGTCCTGCATGTTCTTCACCGCTATTCCGACCCGCCTCCCTTGCATTCCTCCGTCGCCGGAGCGGGCGGTCGTTCAAGCGTTACGCGCCCGATTTTCGCCGACCGGAACTCGTCGAGCACGACGGCCGCGGCCCGCGCAAAATCGATTCCGCCGCCCCGGACGAGAAAGCCGCGCCGCTTCCCGACCGCCTCCAATAAAGTAAGGTCCATGCCGACGCCGCCGCCCTCGGTATGATCGTCACCGTACCGGCTGCCCTCATTGTCAGCGCCATCACTCATGCCACCGCCACCCGCGCCATCGCACTCAATCATCTGGCCGCTCGCCCCGCAGAGCTCCGCAATTCCATAGCGCCGCGCGAGCAGGCCGGGATAGTCTGCACACAGCGCGCGGAGCAGCTTTTCCGCAACCTCGGTCGTGTCCATAATCTCGTCTTTGATCGCGCCCGTAAACGCGAGGTGCAACGCGACCGACTCATTTTCAAACTTGGGCCACAGAAGGCCCGGGGTATCAAGGAGCTCGACGCCCGCCTCGAGCCTGATCCACTGGCGGCTGCGCGTGACGCCCGGTTTATCGCCCGTCTTTGCCGCGGCCTTCCCCGCGAGGCGGTTGATTAACGAGGACTTCCCGGAGTTGGGGATGCCGACGACGAGCGCGCGCACAGATCGCTTTACGACACCGCGCGCGGCCTGTCCCCGCACCTTTTCGCGCCCGATTTCGCGCAGCAGGCTCCGGATCGCCGCGAGCCCCTCGCCGTCCCGCGCGTTTGTAAAGACGGCGGCCGCGCCTTCGGACACAAAGAAATCCTTCCATGCGGCGGAGCGCCGCGGGTCCGCGAGGTCCTCCTTATTCAGGACGACCAGCCTCCGCCGCCCCGCGAGCGTCTTGGCAAAGTCCGGATTCCCGCTGCCAAACGGGATTCGCGCGTCAAGCACCTCGATCACGAGGTCGACGAGCTTCACGCTCTCCGAGAGTTCACGGTTCGTCTTGGCCATATGCCCGGGATACCACTGTATAACCGCCATTGCCACCTTTCATTTCATTAGTAATTGCATGATACGCTAAGAATGGGGTATAATGCAAGCACAAGGTCGCTCGCAGTCCGCTCGCTCCCCGCTAGGGAACCCTATGGTGATTCAGCAACCTACGGGT
>JAITSR010000073.1 GCA_031287655.1 Clostridiales bacterium | reverse complement strand
CGCAGGACAAGTTCCGCTGACCGCAAAGTATCCGCGTCAAAGAACTGCTCGAATGAATTATACCTTATATTTCGGATTTGCTCAATGATTTCGCGATCTTTTTTATGAAAACTTTTTGTTACGAAACCGGGCGGCGCGGCGGCGCCCGTCGGAACAGGTCCGGCGGGCGGCGGAACGGGCTCGGCGGGCGGTGAAGTTCGGTCCGGCTGCCGGGGCAATCGGGCCGCGGCGGCGCTTTCCGGAGTGGACCCGGCAGCCGGCGCCGCCCTGTAAAACAACAGCGCCTGATAGGACTTTTGCGCGCGCAGTCCGCCGGGCAGGTGCAGCACGCGGCCCGCCGCGCCCGTCCGGGCGAGCGACAGCGCCTTTGCGGTATGCGCTTCGGAGAGGTCCCGCGCGTCCCCGCGTTGGGAGGCGGCCGCGGCGGCAAGCCGGACGACGCGCGCGGCGATCGCGTCGTGGAGCGCGAGCAGGCGCGGCAGCGACAGCGCGACGGCCGCCCCTCCGTCGCCGCAACCACGGCCGCATCCGGCGATGGTCTCATTTTTGCCGCCGCTGATAACGCCGTCGTCCGCGCCGCCGGTCAGGCAGGCGCAAAAGGCGCGCCGCGCCTCGCTTTGCATGTAGTCCCGGTCACGCCCCGCGATCCTTGCGAGGCGCGCAAGGACCTGTGTGATATTCGGGTTAAATTCGCGCCGCAGAAGCGGCAAAAGATCAAGGCGCACGCGGTTCCGCGTATAGACGCGGTCTGTGTTTGAGCTGTCGGATACGGGCGCGAGCCCCTGCCGCGCGTTGTAGGCCTCGATTTCGGAGCGCGGCACGTCGAGCAGCGGCCTTACGACACACGCCCCCGTACTGACACCCATTCCGGAAAGACCGTCCGGACCCGCTCCGCGGGTCAGGTTGATCAGCACGGTCTCCGCGAGGTCGTCCCGGTTGTGCGCGACGGCGATCCGCCAAGGGCGGCCCGTCCCGGCCTCAATCGCGGCCCGCTCGCGCTCAAAAATCCGATAGCGGACCTCGCGCCCGGCCAGCTCCTCGGATATTTTTTCGCGCGCGGCAAACGCCGCGACATCGGCGCGCTCACAGACCAGCGGCACGCCGAGCGCGGCGCACAGCTGCCGCGCATAAACCATGTCGCGCTCCGCCTCCGCGCCGCGCAGCATGTGATTGACGTGGACGGCCAAAAGGCGCGGAGGGGCTTGGGCGGCGGAGGAAGCGACAAGGGGAGCGGCATGGGGGGGAGCGGCATGGGGGGGAGCGGCGTCGGGACTTTGGGGATCGGGGGCTTGTGTACCAAGGCTTTTCGCGATGAGCCCCCCGGCCAGAATGTGCAGCAGGCACACGGAATCCGGCCCGCCGGAGAGACCGACGACAAGGCCCCCGCCGTCCGGCAGCAGGCGCTCCCGCCTGACGGCGGCCCACACGACTCTCGCGAGCGGGTCGCCCGCCGTATGCGCCGCGGCGCTCATGTCCATGTCCATACCCATGCCGTCTCCCATGCACGCGCCGCCCACGCCTTTTGCCGCGTCATCAGCCCGCGCCCGCGCTGCCCGCGAGGTTTACGAAGCGCGTATACACGCCCTGCCACAGGAGCTCGATCGTACCCGTCTCGCCGTTGCGGTGTTTTGCGATAATCAACTCCGCGATGCCGGGCCGCTCCGTGTCGTCATGATAGACCTCGTCCCGGTGGATAAACATCACGATGTCCGCGTCCTGCTCGATCGCGCCGGAGTCGCGCAGATCGCTCAGCATCGGCCTGTGGTCGCTCCGCTGCATCGGCGCGCGGGAGAGCTGCGAGAGCGCCAATACCGGCACGTCCAGCTCCTTTGCCATCAGCTTTAGCGAACGCGAAATTTCTGATATTTCCTGCTGCCGGTTCTCGCCGCGATTCCGGCCTTGGCCGCTGCCCTGCATGAGCTGGATATAGTCGATCACAACGAGCCCGAGCCCGTGCTGCTCGAGCTTTAACCGTCTGCATTTTGCCTTGATGTCCGCGACCGTCACGCCAGCCGTGTCGTCAAAGTAGAGCGGCGCGTCCAACATACGGCCCGTCGCGTCGGTGATCTTGTGCCAGTCCTCATCCGAGAGCCTGCCGCTCCGCAGCTTTCCCGAGTCGATCTGCTCCGACGCGCTGATCATGCGGTTCACGAGCTGCTCCCGAGACATTTCAAGGCTGAATACGATCACCGGGCTCCGGACGCGCACCGCGGCGTAATACGCGATGTTCAGCGCGAGCGCGGTCTTGCCCATCGAGGGGCGCGCCGCAAGCAAAATCAGGTCGGATTTTTGGAGGCCGAGCGTGTTTTCGTCGAGCAGATAAAAGCCCGTTTGAATCCCCGTATATTTATTCTTGTTTTTCGCGAGCTCCTCGAGCCGGTTCAGCGCCTCGACGATCACGTCCCGGACGTGCATGACGCCCGTGTGGTTGCGGTTTTCCAAAATCCCGAATATCGCCGACTCCGCGGCCTCGACGATGTCGACGGCGTCCTCCCCGGCCGCGTAGCTGTCCTCGACGACCTTGGAGCACTCGTGGATCAGCTTGCGCAAAAGCGATTTTTGCGCGACGATCCCGGCGTAGTGCCGCGCGTTTTCCGGCGTCGGGACACCCGCAGCGAGCTCGCCGAGGTAGGCCATGCCGCCGGCGCGCCGAATTTGCCCGCGCGACTTTAGCTGCTCCTCGACCGTCAAAATGTCGATCGGCTCCGATTTTTCAAAAAGCGCAAGAATCGCGAGGTAAATGTCGCGGTGCTCCTCGCGATAAAAATCCTCGGGTCGAATGATCTCGAGGACGGTTGAAATTTTCTCCTGATCGAGCAATAAGCAGCCAAGCACGGACATCTCCGCCTCGATGCTCTGGGGCGGGACCCGCATGTTGGATCTCTGCGCCATAATAACTCCATGTAGGCGAACCGGTTCGGCTATTCGGCTTCGACCGTCACCCTCAGCTTCGCGCCGACGCCCTGATACAGCTTGATGTCGACGATTGTTTCGCCGAGCGTTTTTATCGGCTCGTCGAGCACGATCTTCTTTTTGTCAATGTCGATGCGGAACTGCGCTTTTAGCGCGTCGGCGATGTCCTTGCTTGTGATCGAGCCGAACAGGCGCGCGTGGCCTTCGGTCCCGCCCGACTTGCCCTTTAGGACGAGGTTGATCTGCGCGAGCTTTTCCGCGTGGTCCTCGGCCTGCGCGTGCTCGCGGTCTTTGCGCGTGCGCTCGGCCTCCTTGCGCGTTTTCATGATGTTCAGGTTGTCCTTCGACGCCTCGACCGCGATGTTGCGCGGCAGCAGAAAGTTGCGCGCGTAGCCGTCGCTGACATTCACCATGTCCTCTTTCTTCCCGAGCCCCTTAACGTCCTGCTTCAAAATGACCTGCATAAGTATGACCATTCCTTTCCACGAAAGGCATAAATATGACTATTCCTTTCGACGGGCGGCCGCCCCGCCGCCTCCCGGCTGCCGCCGACAGGCCCGCTGTACACAGGCGGGGCAAAAAAGCGCGGCGGGGCGGCAAATCATACGAATCATGGCGAACCATCATCATTGCGGACCATCATTATGACAGACCGTCATGATGGCGGACCATGCCGTCCCGTCCCGGCCGCGCTTCTTCTTTAGTCCGCTGTGTACGGCAAAAGCGCGATGTGTCGCGCGCGCTTGATTGCGACTGTCAGCTGGCGCTGGTGCTTTGCGCAGCATCCGGATACCCTGCGCGGCAAAATTTTCGCGCGCTCGGAAATATATTTTTTCAGCTTAATCGCCTCTTTATAGTCGATGTCCGTGACCTTGTCAACACAGAACGCGCAGATTTTCCGCTTTGCGCGCCGCTGGCGCGGGTTGTCGCTCTTATCGAACTGCTCCCTGTAGCCGCCGCTCCTGTTGTTGTCACGCCTACCGCTTCCGCCTCCCGGTTTTGGCATATCATCCCACCTCCTTCCGTTTTATGTTGATAGTCCCTCTAAAACGGCAGATCACTCTCATTTTCGACCGGTAAAAAGCCGTCGTCGCCGCCGGAGGGCGCTTCCTGCGAAGCGTCGTCCGCGTCTGTGCCTATGCCCGCGCCGTCGTTTTCGCCGACGCCGCCATTCCTGACGCCGCCTCCGCCGCTTCTGCCCGCCGAACGGCGCTGATCCGCGCCGCCGTCAGAGCGCGGCGCCGTGCCGAAAGCCTGCGCGCCCGCGCCATATGGGCTCTGGGCGCCGCCGGGCGCCAGTTGAGAGCCGTTGCCTTGAGGCGACAATTGCGAGCCTCCGCCGGATGGCTGCGAATAATAGCCGTAGTCGTCCTGCCGACCGCCTCCGCCGTCTCCGTCCTGACGACGGCTGTCCGCGAAATAGACTTCTTCGCCAACGACCTCCGTCATATATCGCCGCTTGCCCTCGTTGTCGTCCCACGACCTAACTTGGATCCGGCCGACGACCGACACCTGCTGACCTTTCCGAAAATACTTCTCACAGAACTCGGCGGTCTTATCAAATGTCACGATCGGGATAAAATCCGCCTGCCGTTCCTCGCCCTGCCGTGAAAACCGCCGGTTGACCGCGAGCGTAAAATTCGCGATCGGAAGATTGTTCTGGCTGTAACGCACCTCCGGATCGCGCGTCAGCCTGCCCATTAAAATCGCTTTGTTCATTCCGCGCCGCCCCCTTCACGTCGCCGATCGGCGTTTACTCGTCCTTGCGGATAATCAGGAATTTTAAGATGTCGTCCGAAATTTTGAAAACGCGCTCAAGTTCCCGCGGAAACTCCGGGGGGGCGCTGTAATGGACGAGCACATAATAACCTTCGAGCTTGTCGTTGATGGGATACGCGAGCTTGCGATTGCCCCATTCTTCAAGGCTTTCAAGCTCGCCGTTAGACTCGATGACTCCTTTGAACCGCTCGACGACAGCCTTTGCGGCTTCCTCGTCGAGTTCGGAGTTGACGATAAAAACTGTTTCGTACTTGTTCATGATCCGATATTCACCTCCTCCCGGACTTAGAAACTGCGAAACAATTACTCGCGCATAATCGCTTGAGCAAGCGCTTGTTTCACAGCCCATTTGGCCCCGGGTCAATGCCCGGAGCAAGGATGTATTCGAGATTGTACCACACGCGCCGCGCAAACACAACAGTTTTTTTGCGCTCACCATCCCGGCGGCGGGACGGTGGGACGGCGGGCGGGGTGAGGTCCGATCCCTGTATCATACTCCATACCAATCTATGCTCCGTTCCGCGCGGATCAGCCATTCTGCAGCCGGTCTTTTCGGCGTTTGTGCAGATACCGCGCGCCGATGATCAGCATCGTGAGCGCAAAGATCGCGGGAAACAGGAGCCCATCCAAAGGGGGTCGGTGTCATTCTTGAAAATATCGCTGGACCAATCGACGAGGGCATGAAACAGCACGACGCCGTAAAGCGAGTTGAATTTTCCGTACAGCATGGCGGCGGCGATGTGAAAAAGAAACGCTGAATCCTTGTCAATAAATTTATTTTTTTGGGCTTGTGTTTCGGCGCGGCATGGTGGTATAATTGTTCCAATAATAAACAAAGTAGTTCGCGTTCCTGAAATGTTCGGATAAACCTGTATTTTGAACCTACATTTCTGAATCGGGAGTCCTTGTTTGTCGGAAGATGTCAGGCCTCAATTAAATTCCGCCCTGTGCCAAAAGGCGCAGGCAACGGCGGGGGAAGGCTGAGAACCGCCAACGGTACACCCACCTAGCTGAGGGCTAGGTGTCAAAATACGGGGGAACGGCATTTTGGGACCAATGTTTTAGGACTGCGAAGCAGTTCCTTATTCAAAAGATGGGCTAATCGCTCATCTTTTGATATTTCTGCTGATATTTCTGCCACTATTTTGTCAGGAGGGGGATCACAAGCCACATGTTCAAAGTCAATGAAAACTATCAAAAACTGCCCGGAAGCTACCTGTTCGCGGACATCGCGAAGCGGGTCGCGGCGTACACGGCCGCGCATCCGGAAAAGCGCATCATCCGCATGGGGATCGGCGACGTGACGCGCCCGCTCGCGCCCGCGGTCATAGCCGCGATGGAAAAGGCTTCCGCCGAGATGGGCGACGCCGCGACATTCCGCGGCTACGCGCCGGATCACGGATACGATTTCCTGCGGGAAAAGATCGTCGAGTTCGACTACAAGAGCCGCGGCGTCTCGCTGGCGCCCGACGAGGTGTTCGTGAGCGACGGCGCCAAGAGCGACACCGGCAACATCGGCGACATTCTGTCGGTCGACAATGTCGTCGCGGTCTGCGACCCCGTGTACCCCGTGTATGTGGACACGAATGCGATGGCCGGGCGGGCCGGGGACTACGGGCCGGACGGCCGGTGGAACAAGCTCGTCTACATGCCTTGTCTCCCGGAGAACGGCTTTGTGCCGGACTTTCCGGAAAAAACGCCGGACGTGATCTACCTCTGTTACCCGAACAACCCGACGGGCGGCGCGGCGACGGCCGACGCGCTCCGGCGCTGGGTCGGCTACGCGCTCGAGAACGGCGCGCTGATCCTCTACGATTCCGCGTATGAGGCGTATATCGCGGAGCCGGACATCCCGCACTCGATCTACGAGATCGACGGCGCGAAAGCCTGCGCGATCGAGTTCCGCAGCTTCTCCAAAACGGCGGGCTTCACAGGCACGCGCTGCGCGTACACGGTAATCCCGAAAGAGCTCGAGAGCGCCGCGGCAGCCGGGGGCGCGGGCGGCGGCAGGGTGTCGCTGAACGCGCTCTGGGGCAGGCGGCAGGCGACGAAGCTGAACGGCGTCTCCTACATCATCCAGCGCGGCGCGGAGGCGACGTATTCGGACCCGGGCCGGGAGTATGGTAAGGCGACGATCGGCCATTATATGGAAAACGCGCGGCTGATTCGGGAAGGGCTGGAAAAGGCGGGCTTTTCCGTGTGGGGCGGCGTGAACGCGCCTTACATCTGGTTAAAAGCGCCGGGCAAGCTCTCGTCGTGGGACCTCTTTGACCTCCTGCTCGACCGCGCGGGCGTCGTCGGGACGCCGGGCAGCGGCTTTGGGCCGCACGGCGAAGGCTATTTCCGGCTGACCGCGTTCTCGTCGCGCGAGGACACGATCGAGGGCGTCGGGCGGATTGCCGCGGCCGCGGCCGCGCTTTAGAATCCGGAGCGGAATGGAAAAAGGGGGGTCGTGATATTATGGAAATCGCGTATCGTGAAAATTTTGACATCAACTACGGACTGGGCGGAAAAACGGCGATTGTGACGGGCGCGGCGAACGGCATCGGCGAGGCGATCGCGCGTCTGTTCGCGCGCAAAGCCGCAAACGTCCTGCTTGTCGACCTGAACGAGGGCGTACATGCCGTGGAGCGCGAGATTACGGCGCAGGGTCCCGGAAAGGCCGCGAGCGCCGTCGCGGACATCACGCGGCGACCAGCCCTACAAGAGGTCGTGGACGCGGCGCTCACGGCGTTCGGCGCAGTCGACGTACTCGTGAACTGCGCGGGCGTCGCGCTGCTCGAAGAAGCCGAGTCGCTGCCCGAGGAATATTGGGACAAGACGCTCGAGGTGAACCTGAAAGCCGCGTTTATGATGTCGCAGGCCGTCGGCGGCCACATGATCAAACACGGCGGCGGCAAGATCATCAACATCGCGTCGCAGGCCGCGGTCGTCGCGCTCGACCGGCACGTCGCCTACTGCGCGAGCAAGGCCGGACTCGTCGCCGTAACGCAGGTGCTCGCGTCCGAGTGGGCCGAGTACGGGATCAACGTGAACGCGATCTCGCCGACGGTCGTGCTGACCGAGCTCGGCAAAAAGGCGTGGGCGGGGGAGGCCGGCGAGGCGATGAAAAAGCTGATCCCGGCGGGGCGCTTCGGCTATCCGGACGAGATCGCGGCCTGCGCCGCCTACCTCGCGAGCGATGCGGCCAATCTGATTACGGGCGCGAACCTCGTGATCGACGGCGGATTCACAATCAGATAACGGCGCAGATCATGACGGCGAGACAGGGCGAGGCGAGACTGAGCGAGGCGGGGCGGGGCGAGACGCGGCAATCCTGACCCGGCGCGGCGGACAGAGAAAATGGAGAGCAAATTGCGATGACGATGACGATTCAAGAAATTGCGCCGCTTGCGGAGCGGCTGTGCGAGAATGTGGAACGCGTGCTGATCGGCAAGCGGCGGGAGATACGCCTCGTGCTCGCGGCGCTGCTAGCCGGGGGGCATGTGCTGCTTGAGGACGTGCCGGGGACGGGCAAGACGATGCTCGCGAAGGCGCTCGCGCGGTCGGTCGACATCGGCTTCGGGCGCGTGCAGTTCACGCCGGACCTGCTCCCTTCCGAACTCACCGGCATCAACTTTTACAGCCCGAAAACCGGGGAGTTCAGCTTTCGGCAGGGCGGCCTTTTTACAAATATCCTGCTCGCGGACGAGATCAACCGCGCGACGCCGCGCACGCAGTCCGGCCTGCTCGAAAGCATGGAGGAACGGCAGGTGAGCGTCGACGGCAAGACATACGCGCTGCCGGACCCCTATTTCGTAATCGCGACGCAGAATCCCGTTGAGACGCAGGGGACGTTTCCGCTTCCCGAGGCGCAGCTCGACCGCTTTTTGATCCAAATCAAGCTCGGCTACCCCGACGAGGACGAGAGCGTCCAAGTCCTGCGCCGCTTCATCGGCGACCGAGGCGGCGCGGCCGCCGCGCCCCTCACCGCGCTTGAGCCCGTCTGCGGCACACAGGACCTGCTCGCCGCGATTGACGCGACGAGCCGTGTTTTCGTCCACGACGAGGTCTTTCGGTACATCGTCCGGCTCGCCGAAGCGACCCGCGCCCACGAAGCCGTCGCGCTCGGCGTCAGCACGCGCGGTTGTATCGCGCTCGCGCGTTTGGTTCAGGCATACGTTGCGCTCGAGGGCCGCGCGTTCGCGACGCCCGACGACGTCAAGGCGCTCACGCCGCATGTATTCACGCACCGCCTGCTGTTCCGGGGCGGGCGGCAAGCCGCGCAGGCCGCGCGGGTCCTGTCGGAGATCACGGGTCGGGTCGCGGCCCCGGTTGAGGACTGGCCCCGCGTGTAACCGGTCGGAGGCTGGCCCGCGAGAAACCCTCAGGAGACTGGCTCCGCAAGCAAAAGGAGTGTTTGTATGGACACGGTTGTGCGGTTTGAGGACCTTTTTGCAAAACAGATCAGCTATATTCACATTCGCGGGGAGGGTGTTGTGACATCCATCCTCAACGACGATCTGGCCGGTCATAAGCATCAGCGGTTTATCGTCCGTCTGGCTCCGCACAAAACCGTCATGATCCTCAACAACATTGATATTTTTCCAAGGCTCGACCCGCTTGCGGTCGGGGACAAGGTCGCGTTCTCCGGGGAGTATATCTGGAACCGGCACGGCGGCATCGTCCACTGGACGCACGGCGACCTCAAAGGCGGGCGCGGCGGCGGATATGTGAAGGTCGTCGCGGACGCGCCCGGGCCGGAACCCGCCGGGTCCGACGACCCGATCCCCTTGGGGAAATACCGCCACTTCAAGGGAAAGCTGTACGAGGTCACGGGTTTTGCGATCCACAGCGAGACGCGGGAGTGCATGGTGATTTACAAACCGCTGTACGGCGAAAGAAAAACATGGGTGCGCCCGCTCTCCATGTGGGAGGAGTTCGTGGATGCCGACGGCGCGAAGGTGAAGCGTTTTGCCCATGTTTCGGAGCCGCGTTAAATTTTGGCGGGAACACGAAACGGCATGGAGCTTTCAGCCCCGGTCCGCGACATAGACGGCGGCCCGACCGCTCTTTAAGTACTCCGCCAGCCGCGCCTCCGACGTTACGCTCTCCGGCAGAAAAATGCCGCCGCGGGCCAAGTCCTCGTATTCGTGAAAATCGCTCCCCGCCGACGTCAGCAGTCCATGTTTTGCCGCGTATGCCGCCGCGTCGTCGTTATGGCTCTGATGGCGGGGGTTGCCGTTGAAAATCTCCATGCCGTGCAAGCACTCGGGCGGCTGGGGCCTCTGGCCGATTCGGTAAGGATGCGCCTGAAAAATCAGCCCGCCCGCGGCATCGATCGCGGCATAGACCTCGGCGATGGGGTAATGGTACAGATCCGTATGTTCATCGACAAACGTCTCCTTCAGCCCATAGACGAGAAAATCTTCGGGACCCGCGTCCAACGCCAGTTCCAGCCCGAAAAAAACGCGCAGCCCCATTTGGGACCCGGTTTCATGAACAGTGCGGTAGCCTTCCAGCCATCGGGCGTTCTTTTCCTTTGCGTCGCCGCGGTATCGTTCCAGCTTGGACTTTCCCCAATGGTCCGTCACGACGATTCCGCCGTAGCCCGCGTTTTTGTACAGCGCCGCGATTTCCTTAGCGGGGACCCTCGCGCAGCTGCTGCCCTCCGCCGTATGCAAGTGCGTTTCCGTTAAAACGCCGGAGCTGTTTGCTTCGTTCATTGCGTTTCCCTTCCAATATTTATGCTTATTCCGAACATCTACTTATGCTGATTCTGAACATCTACTTATGCTGATTCCGAACATCGGATAGCCTCCATGAATTTGGTTTCCGGCCGATATTCATAGTAACATACATCTTCGGGTTTGTGAACCGCGAGTATTCGCTGCCGGTTACTTAGAAATCATGCGAAAAAATAATGACGCTTGACTTGTTCGTGACGCAGATGTAGAATGGGCATATTAAAGGACTGCCGCTTTGGGATGGGCGGCTGTTCCCTATGTGAATCCAAGAAACAGAAACCGCCAATCATCAAGACTTGGCGGTTTCTGCTTTATTCACGCTTATCTTTCGACAAGCGGTGAATCTCAATGATTAACTGTGCAATTGCAAGTACACGCACCAGAATTTCCAGTGCTGTTAATATCATCGCGTCACCTCCTTTCGCAAGGAAGTGAAACAGTCCGCCAAACGGCAATCCTACCAAATTATACCATATGACCGCGTGTAAGTTCAAGGGGTGTATTATTTTTTTGTCCGCCCTGAAAGCCTTATGTTTCTTGGAGCTCTGACGGCGACAGAGGTTCAGCGCCCCGGCTGCCGCATATCTGCAAGTTTGACGCCTCCGCGCCATATCGTATCGATGTTCAGCGTATCAGAAATGTCGGTCAGCGGGTCGCCGTCTATCAACAGGAGGTCCGCGCGCGCGCCGGGGAGAATCCTGCCGCGGTCGTCAAGGCTAAAGCGCCGCGCCGGAACGGAGGTCGCCGCGCGCAGCGCATCGGCGGGCGTCAATCCCGCCTCAACCAGCAGCATGAGCTCGTGGTGCAGGCTGGCACCGTGCGCGAGTCCCCCAAGGCCGGGAACAGGCTCCGACACGTCGCTGCCCGCCAAAATATCAACGCCCGCGTCGCGCAATGTCATAACGGTGGCGTAAGCGCTCTCCATTTTCCCCTCGG
The DNA here is from genome assembly GCA_031287655.1 of Clostridiales bacterium. Lineage (GTDB taxonomy): Bacteria > Bacillota > Clostridia > WRLR01 > WRLR01 > JAITSR01. Next base: position 3,009 of record JAITSR010000073.1, on the reverse strand, counting down.
GATAGACATTCGCGCTGGCGGACAGGGATTCGAGCCACTCTTTACTGAGCTTTGGACTTACCCGCGCATCTTCCGCAAGCCAAGCCGCGTCGTTGCCAAAGGCCGTGGAAAGCGTCACAAGTGTTGGGATAATAAACACGTCAGATGAAACGATGTCCGCGACAAGCTCATCGGACGGTTGGTCGTCAAAGAACAGATGTCCCAAACCGTTGATGCCCGCCGCCACGACGCGCTCGGTTTCCGCGGCGGTGGTCGTGTGGGCAATCGTCAGCTTGTCAAGGCGGCGCGCTTCGTCAATCGCGGCTTGGAGCGTGTCGTCGTCCAGCACGGGCAGCCCGGGATAACCGATGTTGTCGCCGTTTTCAACCAGAATTTTTATGTAGTCTGCGCCTTCATTTACGCGTTTGCTGACCAGCTTCGTCGCTTCTTCCGGAGTTGACGCGGACGGGAATTTGAAGAAGTAGCGTATCAGCAGATTTTCGCTGGAGCTCTGATACTCGCTTGGATGGCCGCCTTTGGACGTGATGCCCATACCGGAGGAACGCAAATCGGCGACGTCGCTGCTTTCGGTTATTTTTTTGCGGTCGCTTTTCGACCAGCTGCCGTTCATTTCAAGCTCCGTGGTGACGCCGAATTTTAGCGCGTCGCGAAGACCGTTCATATCGGTATGTGTGTGGGAATCAATCAGGCCGGGCAAGAGCGTTTTGCCCGCCGCGTCTATGACTGCCGCGCCCTCCGGGATTTCGCCGCCGACCGATTGGATGCTTCCGTCTCTGATTACCACGGTCGTCGCTTCAATGGTTTTTTCACCGTCGAAGATTTGCGCGTTCGTAATGGCGGCAAAGTCCGGTTCGGTATTCACCGCCGTGTTCGAGCAGCCGCCCGCCAGACCGATTGTCAGCGCTCCCGCAGCCAAGAGCGGCACAATTCTCATAAACCCTTTTGATGTTGTGATTTTGCGTTTCATGCAATCCTCCCCTTTATCATCAGCTCTTTTGTTTGAACGACGTACCCCACAAGAAACCAGCCTCTCGTGTAAGGTAACAGGCACATTATAGAGGGGATTTATAAACGGACGATAAATTGCGGATAAGCGCGGCGCAAGCCGAAAATCTATTTTGAGGGCAATGTTACGATAAATGTCGACCCCTTGCCGGGCGTACTCTCGACCGTTATGCCGCCGCCGTGCAGCTCCACGATTTTTTTGACGAGCGATAAACCCAAGCCATTGCCCCCGAGCGAGCGGTCACGCGCTTTGTCCGCCTTATAAAACCGCTCAAAGATTCGCATTTGGTCGGCGGGGGCGATCCCGACACCGCTGTCGGTTATGCGGCACTCAATATTGCCGCCGTCCGCTTTTACCGATATTTTTATTTCGCCGTTCTCCGGCGTGAATTTTATCGCGTTGACCAACAGGTTAATCCAAACCTGTTTTAGCAAATCTTCGCCGCCCGAAATTTCAACCCTGCGCAAGTCGGTTTCCGGCTCTATCCGCTTTGCCGACCATTGCGGTTCGAGCAGCAGTACGACGTTCTCAAGCTGCCGGTCCAGCCGGTAGGCGGCCTTTTCCATCGGGGGGCTGTCCGTTTCAAGCGCGGAGAGTAACAGCAGATTATCCGCCAGTTTTGAGAGCCGCTTGCTTTCTTCCTCGATTATTGCGGCGTATTCGATCTGCTGCGGCGTCGCTCCGTCCTTACGCAAAAGCGCGGCATAGCCGCCGATGGACGTGAGCGGCGACTGAAATTCATGTGATATATTTGAAATAAAATCCTGCCGCAGACGCTCCATTGTACCGAGTTCTTTTGCCATTTCGTTGATCTGCGCGGCCAAGTCGTCAAAGCGGCCGCGTTTGCTCCGCTCAACCAGAACATTAAAATTGCCTTGCGAGATGTTCTTTAAAGCGTCAAAGACGCTCGTGACAAAATCCTCGTCGTCCTTGGGCTTTAGCATAAAAGGCAGCGAAAGTAAAAGGAAGAACAGCGCGACCGACACGAAATATTGAATCAAATCATTCGGAGCTCCTGTCGCCTGAAAAATCAATACTGCAAGAAAACGGCTCGCAAGCAAGGCAATGCCGACTATGAGAACCATCATCGCGCCGCGAAGGCGGCTGCGCAGCCGAGCCTTTTTCAAGGTCCCACCTCCAGCCGGTAGCCCAAGCTGCGGACGGCCGTGAGCCGGAAACCATACTGTTCCGGCGGAAACCGCTCGCGCAAACGGTTGATATGGACGTCAACCGTGCGTTCGGTCCCCTCGAAATCGTATCCCCATATATCCTCGATCAACTGATTGCGCGAAAAAGTCTTGCCGGGCGCGCCCGCCAATTTGAACAGCACCTCAAACTCTTTCATAGGAATGTCGGAGCGAACGCCGTTTGCCGTGACCGTGCGGCTCTCGCTGTCAATCGTCAGCGCTCCTACCGTCAGCGCTTGCGCCGAAACAATTTTATAGCGCTTCAGCAGTGCCTTTACGCGCAAAAGCAGTTCCTCCGCGTCAAAGGGCTTTGTCAGATAGTCGTCCGCGCCGGCGCCGAAGCCCGCCTTCTTTTGGCTGATGTCGGTTTTAGCCGTAAGCATCAGCAGGGGGATGTCCTGACAATCGCTGCGGATATTGCGGCAAAACTCAAAACCGTCCATATTCGGCATCATGATGTCTACGACGCAGGCGCTGATTTTGTCGTCATAGAATCTTTCCAAAGCGTCGCCCCCGTCGCCCGCCTCGCAAACCTCAAAGCCCGCGTCAGTCAGGATTCGGCAGACGAGCCTGCGGATATTGGCGTCGTCGTCAACGACGAGTATTTTGTTCATAGTTTGGCTTTCCGCAATCCACGATGAGTTCAATATGGCGTCTGCCTGCCTGTGACCTATGCTCCGGCTTTGTACATTTCAATGTACTTTTCGTAGGCGCTCTCGGCGGTGACATCGCCCGCGGCGTCCGCGAGCATATCTACAAACTCGATAGGTAACTTTGTCATTTGTGCAATACCCTCCCTGTCAAAGCCAATCGCCA